>JAOASV010000205.1 GCA_030158535.1 Sediminibacterium sp. | reverse complement strand
GGGGCCTTTAACGGCGAGGTCTTGATTTGTGTTGGTTAATTTTCCAGTCGCATCATCAAACGAAAAAATTTGAACCTTGTCTTCGGTTTGACTGGCTACAAAAACAAATTGTCCGTTAGGCGAAAAACTAAAATTTCGGGGTCTTTGCGCAACCGGCTGATGCAGCATTTTTGTGAGTTTACCATCTGCTTCAATTTTAAATACCGTTAGCTCCTCCGATGTTACGCGGTTGGTGGTAATAAGCCATTTGCCACTTGGAGAAATATGAATATCGCCACTTCCTTTTGTGGTAGTAACGTTTGCGGTATCTGCAATAATGGTTTGTATTTTTTCTAGTGCATTAGGAAGGATAGCAAAAACGTCTACAGTGCCCGATAATTCGTTGATTAAATAGCCACGAGTATTTTGTTTGTTAAACACAAAATGTCTAGGACCGTTGCCTGGCGTGATGGATACGCTTGTGTATTTTTCGTCTAGTAATCCGCTTGCATATATTTTGTGCATGTAAATTTTATCGCCACCAAGATCAGTCACTAACAGCTGCTCATGATTGGGCGTTAATACTACGTTGTGCGCGTGCGACGCTTCCTGTCTGGCTTTATGAATACTTGATCCGTTATAATTTATTTCTTGAGCAATTGGAAGTAGTGCGCCATTTTCGAGTGTTTTAAAAACACTGACACTGCCGGATGTATAATTAGCGGTGTACACCGTTTTGCTTTCGGGTCTATAACTAATAAAGCAGGGTGCTGCTCCTTTAATAGGTTCTTGGTTTATTTTTTGAAACTGATTGTTGGCGTCTAATTGATAAGCGCTAACAAAAGAAGCGTCTTTGGCACCTTCAGAAACAGCATACATGAATTTACCGTCTGATGAGACCGTTAAATAAGATGCGTTTTGATTTTCTTTTGTATAGAGGAGTTTTGGTTTACCTGTTACGGCATTCACGCCATATACTTCAATACCTGGGTTTCCTTTTTTGGTATAAGAGCCTACAACTAGCGGGTAATGACTGGTGTCGGCGGGCAAAAAATGCATAAGGTTGCTGACAAGGAAAGTAGCAATTAAATTCATGGCAATCGTTTATAAATTTGAAGTAGAAATTAATGAATTAATGGCAGAAAACTAAATCTGCTTACCTATAATTTATGCACTTTGTGTATATTTTCTTTAAATTACGTACTATACGAATGTAAACTTTTAAAGTATGAATAAGAACCTACTCATAATTACCTTGTTTGTAGCCCTAACGTTTCAATTGAAAGCTCAAACAACAGCCAATAGTTTTGATGTGTTGGTAAAAGGCGGTCATGTAATTGATCCTAAAAATGGCATTGATGCTGTTATGGATATTGCCATTAAAGCAGGCAAAATAGTTAAGGTAGGAAAAAACCTCCCTGCCGCTGATGCTAGACAAGTGGTGGATGCTACCGGATTAAAAGTAGTGCCTGGTATTATTGATATGCATGCGCACGTTTTTGCAGGCACGCAACCTGATCATTATTTAAGTGATGGCTTAAGTGCACTCATGCCAGATGGTTATACGTTTAGAGTTGGTGTTACCACCGTGGTTGATTGCGGAGGTGCGGGTTGGAGAAATTTTGCAACGTTTAAAAAAAATGTAATTGATATTTCTCAAACACGTGTTTTATCTTTTTTAAATATTGTAGGAGAGGGTATGCGCGGTGGGAATTATGAACAGGACATTGCAGACATGAATCCAAAGTTTGCGGCTAGTGCAGCAAAGCAGTATAAAGATCATGTGGTAGGTTTTAAATTGGCGCACTTTAATGGTGCCGATTGGACGCCCACTATGCGAGCCGTAGAAGCAGGTACTATCGCTGAACTACCTGTTATTATTGACTTTGGTGGCTCTCAACCCAATTTATCGATTCAAGAATTATTTTTTAAATACTTACGCCCAGGCGATATTTATACGCATACGTATGCTGCATTAAATGGAGCGAGAGAAGAGATTATTGGAACAAATGGCGCATTAAAACCTTTTGTGTTGGAAGCACAAAAAAGGGGCATCATTTTTGATGTTGGTTATGGTGGTGCAAGTTTTAATTACACACAAGCAATTCCAGCATTAAAAGCCGGCTTGTTTCCTAATACCATTAGTACCGATTTACATACCGGTAGTATGAATAGTTCTATGAAAGATCAATTAAGTGTGATGTCTAAATTTATGAATTTAGGGATGCCACTTTTTGAAGTGATTAAAGCAAGTACCTGGAAGCCAGCTCAAGTAATTAATAGAACCAATCTTGGACATTTGTCAGAAGGTGCAGAAGCGGATATTGCTATTTTAAATATTAGAAAAGGCAACTTTGGCTTCTACGATAAAACTGGTTACAAAGTAAATGGTACCGAAAAATTCGAATGCGAGCTTACCATTAAAGGTGGCAAAGTGGTATACGATTTAAATGGTTTAACAACGCCTATTTACGTAAAGTAGCCGCTGCATTTAATTTAGCTTCAGCTTCTTTTTGTAACTGCATTTCTTTTCGTTTTAAAAGGCGAAGCCTCTGGCGTACAATGGTTACAGACGTTTTAGATACAGAGTCTGCTTTATTACCAAAGTTTTGTCTGATATAAGTAAGTATGCTTGCGATATCTCTATCCGGTAATTGTGAAAATTTAGGCATGGCTCCATGAAAAGGTTGACCATTAATTTTTATAGGTCCTTCTAGTCCTTTTAGTATAACGCCTATGAGGGTATCCTTGTTTCCATTTACCCAATCTGTTTTTGCAATGGAAGGGAACCTAATACCATCGCCCTGTCCATTTTGTTGATGACAAACGCGGCAGTTTATTTGATAGAGTTTTTCGCCACCAAGTACCACTTTATCTTTTTCTAAATTGTCTTTTACTATGTCTGGATTTTTAACATAGGTTCTGTTTTCTCTAGCTTTCATAGCAGCTAAATTTTTATCAGAAAATGTTTCTTTGTTTCCTTTGTATTGTATTTTCCAAATTTTTCCTTTTTTAGAATCTGAAATATACAATGATCCATCTGGGCCTTGTGCAAGTCCCATAGGGCGGTGCTTACTATCACTGGTGTTTACAAGTGTATCTTTTCCGGTAAAGCCATCTGCAAAAACTTCCCATTTTTGTGGTTTACCATTTACAAAAGGAACAAATGCAACAATATACCCTGCTTGCGGGTATGGAGCACGAATGGTAGATCCGTGAAAGGCAATAAATGCACCATTTTTATAGCGCGCAGGGAACTGATCACCGGTATAAAAAAGTAAATCATTGGGTGCAAAATGTCCTGGAAAACCAACGATCGGGGTTTCAATATTTTTATCTGTGTTTTCGAGTATACCGTCGCCACCATATTCGGGATTCACCATCACTTTGCCTTTCATTTGATCAAAGTAATAATAAGGCCAACCTGCATTAGCGCCAGGCTTTAATTTATAAAATGCTTCGGAAGGTAAAACGGCGCTCTGCCATTCGTTGTAAAATTGAGGCCAACTACTAGAAAGTCCATCTCTGCCGTGACCTACACAATAGAGTGTGTTATCTTGTGTATTCCATGTCATAGCAACTAGGCTGCGTAAGCCCGTTGCTACTTTAACACCGTCGGTGGTTCTAAATTGATTGACTTTATTTTCATCAAACATCCATACACCTGCATTAGAATCTAAAATAGGGCAGGGTTTCATACCTGGTGAACCTGGAAGTCTATTCTCTACTTGACATGCATCGGAAGGTGCGCCAAATGGAACAAAAATATGTCCCTTGCCATCAAATGCAAGCGGCTTACCATCATGCTCACGCGGTTGTCCGCTGTCAATGACAATAAACTCTGCTTTGCTGGAAGGCACCATCTCACCCTTCTTTAATTTATATCGGTATACCAGCATTTCTGAACTAGTATAGAGGAATCCATTATGAATGCGCATGCCGGTAGCGTAAGCCCCCTCACTAGCGATGGGTCCAAAATTTTTAATGATATCGGCGCGGCCATCATTGTTTTCGTCTCTTAAAACATAGTTCATGCCACCATCAATTGGCTTATTGGCTTTTACATAAATATCTCCATTATCATTTACCGCCAAATGCCTAGCCCTACCTGGTAAACTATCTACCACCACAGTGGCTTCAAAACCATCGGGTAAAAACAGGCCCCCATTTTTTTCGCGCAAGCAACTGGTACAAACCGTTGATAGTAAGCAAATTGCTGCTAAATAGCGTGTATGTAATGCAGATAGCGCCATACTTTTTGTTTACTTAAATATACTATTTTTCAATAAAAAATAAGGGCTTGCTTTAAAAAAAACAAAGGCCGCCCGTAGGGCGGCCTTTGTAAAACACTAAAATATTCTCGAACCTCTCTTATTTTTTAGAAGACTTTAAGGTATATCCCACAGATAAACTGATTACATTGTTTTTCCAGCTAACGGCACTCGGTGCAATATCTGTTAAGCTCACTAAACTATTAGCGCTTACAAATAGGCCAGACTTTGTTTGGTACCCAACTAAAAAGTTTACGCCAAGATCTGCTCTTGTAAAATTCTTATCGCTACCAAATTCAAAATTATAATTTTCGGTAGGATCGTCATGCGCATCTAATTTTCCAGACAAATTATAGCCAAGGTTTAAACCTGTTCCTGCAAACAAACCTTTTTTGCTGTGAACCACAATATTTAAAGGAATGTCAAGTGCAGTAAATTTAAATTTATCGCCATGTCCTTGGTGAGCCACATTTACACCTTTGGTACCTAAATTAAGACCTGTTTGAAACGAAACACTTTTATTAAATGGAACGCTCAATACAGAACCAATATGAAAACCAGACAATGTTTGTCCGTCATCGGTAATTTCTGCGTCGTTAGATTTTACACTTGCGGCGTTGTAACCTGCCTTTACTCCAAAACTAACTTGCGCAAATGTTGCACTTGAAATTAATATGCTCAATAAAAAAATAATACTCTTTTTCATGGGTTTGTTTTTACTTAATTATGATTGGTAAATTTAATTGAATGTCGCTGTGGCCTACATTAGGCCCATCGTTAGGGCCTTTTAGGGCTGTTTTGTGCATCAATTTAAATAAGATGCTACCAGTGCCAGCGCCTGCAGTTTGCCAACTGCTTAAAAAACCAATAGGGTATCCGCTTTTGTCTTTATCTGTTTTTTGAACCGTTACAGATACACCTGATGGTATAAAATAAAATTCGTGTGAAGTAGCTTGCATTAAAACAGTAGCACTTACATCTTTAACAACACCATTTGCAATATTGTAAATTTTTACAGTTACATTGTACTGCTTATTGCTGTTTAATTTAATGGTGTCAATGCGGGAAGGTGGATTGCCTCCATCGCCATCTGGATCTTCTATCACAAAGCTTGTAGTAGCCCCACTAGTTTCAGCAAACACGAGTTCTATTTTGTTGATGGCTTCATGTTCATTTTCGTCATTGGGTTTGCTTACGTCTTTAGAGCAACCAATCATTAACATCATAAACACGGCGTAAATGATACCTACTTTTATTTGTTTCATAATTTTAATTTAATTCGGAGATTAATAGATCTTCCTGGTTCGTCATTAAAATACCTAAACCTATTCATGTAATCACGGTAGGTTTGATTGAGTAAATTAACAACGGTTAATCCTACACTAATTTGTTTTTTTCCAACAGCTACATCACTACTAAAATCTAAATTAAGTAGGCTGTATGCATTTGGTGGTGGAATGTAATCAGCTATACTTACAGGAACTCTAGTTTGCTGCATGATATGCATGTAGCGTAATTCAATAGCTGAGCCTGATAGTAATTTATTGGCAAAAGAATACGTGATATCACCTTCAATTCTGTTCGAAGGCATTTGAATAATCCATTCTTTGGTATCTCTATTTTTTGCCCATAAAAGTGCTGTTTTAGCGCCCGCCATCCATGAGCGGTTAAGTGTTTTATGTACACTAAAGTCGATACCTCTTAACACAGCGTTGCTTTGCATAAATCTAAAAGTGGGATAGGCCCCTCTTAACGTTAAAGTGGCAGGCACCGATGGCGTTAGGTTAATAAAATCAGTTATGATATTATTATAAAAACCAAGGTCAAACTGCCAGCTACTATCGGTTTGATATTTTAACTGTGTAGAAAGGTTAATCGCTTTTTCACTTTTTAATTTGGGATCACCAATTTCAAAACTTGCTGTGCCATGGTGTAAACCATTTACATACAGTTCGTTTACTTGAGGCGCTCTCCAAGCATAAGCGCCATTGATAAGCCATTTAAAGTGAGGTGTTATTTTATAGGTAGCACCAAGGGTACCAGACATATTACCAAACCTACGATCAGCGGCAGAAACGCTATCCGATTTATTACGGTAGGTAGTTAAGTGTCTGTAGTCAAATCTGGCACCTGCGTCAAACATCCAATTGTTTACGTTGTAATTATGAATGCTATAGAGTGCAACGTTTTGCGTTCGAAAATTTGGTATAAAAAATCTGCTACCTGCCCAAATATTTTCTTGGAGCATTATTACGGTACCGATATTGCTGGTTATTTTTTTATTGGAACCACTCTCATAATTAATGTCGGCACTGGTGGTAGAAATATCTAAATCTAACTCTGGTCTATTACTAAGTAAAGCCCTGTCATATTCTTTACGTAAGTTTTTTTGATACGTTACTAAAAGATTGAGTTTGCTATTATTGGGTAAATAAATTTGAGATTTAGACTTTACCGTGTAGTGCTGTACATTTTGTTTGGGTCTACCAATGGTGTAACTAAACGCATCAATATTTTGTAAGGGTTTACTTAATTGAATAGCGTTTTGCAAATCACTTAAATTACCTACATGCGAGCCAATAAAAATGCCCAGATCCGTGTTAAAACTACTTACAAATATTTCGGTATTGTATTTCTCTTTTCTTAATCCAGCACTTGCCGAATAATTGATTTCTTGTAAACCTGTGTTGTATAACCAGTAGTTAGGCGTTCTCGCATTGCCTCCCTTTTTATAAGTAGCCTGAATACGGTAACTCAGTTCAGGATGTTTAATAGGAGACGATTCGAGCATGCCACTCATTACATATTGCCTGTTATTTGAAAAATAACCTGTGTTAATTTCGGCATTTGTTTGGGCTTGTTTAGGTAGCGCTTTTGGTTCAATTAAAACTGCACCTGCTATGGCGTCATTACCATAACGGAGTGCCCCTGCGCCTTTAATTATGGTAAATTTTTCGGCAATAAAAGGGTCAATTTCGGGTGCGTGATCGCTGCCCCATTGTTGACTCTCAAGCCTTACACCATTATTAATAAGCAGCACGCGCTGGCTATGAAGTCCATGAATTACAGGTTTAAAAATGGTACTACCCGTTTGTAATACGGTAACCCCATTTGCGCGGCTCAATACTTCCCCTAAACTTTGCCCTCTAGTGGCATCCACAACCTTACTACTTAACACCTCTTTGATGGTGTTAAGGTTGAGGTCTCTTTTGGCGTTTACACTCACGTTTTCAAGTTCATTTATGGCATGTGGTAGCTTAAAATTTTGAATGATATTTTGCTGTACTATTAATTTGTATTTGATACTATCACAACTCATGTGGTTTACCACAATGGTATAGCTGCCTTTACACAAATTATAAAAATGGTAATGGCCTTCTATGTCTGTAATAAATTTGAGGCCTAACTCTTTTATTTCAACCACTGCTTTTTCGAGCGGCGCGTTATTAGAGGCATCCATAACAACACCTGACAGCACCAAATCACATTTTTGGGCCTTGGCTTGAAAAATTGTTAGACATGTCATTATGCACAATGACACAATACATTTAGTTACGTTCAAAATAATAAAATTGAATACCGAAAAAAAAAGAAAATAAAATCCTGCTATACAATATTAGCAACGAGGTGGACCACGCGATTCTTTAGAAATATGAACCGTATAAATCTGGGTTTCTTTGTAGGTGTCGTTTTGTGCTCTTGCCTCAGTAGGTGTAGGAACTAAAACTGTAAAATAGTAACTCACAAACGGAGTAGTAGCTACTTGAAAATCAAACGTGCAATGAAGCTGTGCATTTTCAACCTGCTCGATGGGTGCTTTTATATGCACTTCGCATTTGGTTGGATCTGCGTGT
>JAOASV010000204.1 GCA_030158535.1 Sediminibacterium sp. | reverse complement strand
CTATAGAGATACAGATAGTGATGGGGATGGTATTTCAGATAGTATTGAAAAAGGTACTGGTAGTACTTTATTGGATACCGATGCAGATGGTACACCAAACTATTTAGATGTGGATAGTGATGGTGATGGTATTTCTGATGCGATTGAAAAAGGATTAGATCCTAACAATCCTATTGATACAGATGGGGATGGTAAGCCAGATTATTTAGATACCGATTCAGACAATGATGGTATCCCCGATGCTGTTGAAAAAGGAACTGGTACTACACCTGTGGATACAGACGCAGACGGTATCCCAGATTATCGTGATACAGATTCAGACAATGATGGCATTCCTGATAGTGTGGAAGATGATGGATGTACTGGAATTGCTCCATGCACACCAACAGATACCGATGGAGATGGTATTCCAAACTATTTGGATTTGGATACGGATGGTGATGGTAAATTAGATGCCATTGAAAAAGGTACCGATGGTAAAAATCCAATAGATACGGATAGCGATGGTATTCCTGATTATCGTGATGTTGATAATTTAGGTAAGCCAGATGTGAATGTGACTAATATCAATACTGCTGTTACGGGTAACCTTAAAACAAATGACGAAGTGCCTGTAGGTACAACCTATAAGCAACCTGCAATCAATCCTGCAAATCCAACTGGTGCGACACTTGTAGTAAATGCGGATGGTACTTATAGTTTTACTGCAATTACTGCTGGTAAGTATATTTATTATGTACCAGTTTGTGGACCTAATCAAACAACAGGTTGCCCACTTGCGCCGTTAGAGATTACAGTATTAGATCCTTTGACTGCAGATAAGCCTGTTACAAACAATGATTTTGTTACCCTTGAACAGGGTAGCTCGGTGACAGTAGCTATTTTATCAAATGATAAAGCAGGGGATGAAGGTAGTAGTTTGAACTTAAGTTCTTTAGCAATTACAACTGCACCAAAACATGGAACAGTAACTGTGAATAGTGATGGAACAATTGCTTATACACCTAGTCCGTTCTTTGTAGGAACAGATAGTGTGATCTATACAGTATGTGATGATGCTACACCAGCAAATTGTCAAACCGCTGTTGCTTATTTCAATATTGATGTTCTAGGTACGAAGCCTGTTACATCTGCAATAGATGATTATAATTTTATTAAAGCGGTAACGAATGGAACGGTTTCAGTAAGTGGAAACGTTTTAACAAATGATAAAAATCCATCAGCCAATAATTTAACCGCAAATTTAGTGTCTGGACCTAGTGCAGCACAAGGGACGTTTACAATGAATGCCGATGGCAGTTATACATTTACTGCTACTGCAGGATTTACAGGGCCAATTGATATTGTGTATCAAGTATGTGGCGGCAATCCAGTTGATTGTGCGAATGCTACTTTACATATATTAGTTTCACCTGCACCAGCTTTGATAAATGATGCAGCTACTGCTTATGTAAATATTCCAGTAACTGGTTCAATTAAAACCAATGATATAGTTCCAGTAGGAACAGTATATGGTACACCAATAGCAGATCCAACGAATCCAGCTGCGGGTGCTGGAGCAGCTTCTAGTGGAGCAGTATTAACGATGACTGCAAATGGTACCTATACCTTTACTGCAACAGTTGCGGGTACGTATACCTATACAGTTCCTGTATGTGCACCTCGTCAAACAACAAATTGTCCAACAGAAACAATCGTGTTTACTGTTCCGGTAAATAATTTAGTGAATGATGCGGTTGCTACAATTGTGAATACACCAGTTAGTGGAAGCATTAAAACGAATGATGAAGTACCTGCTGGTACAACATACGGAACACCAACAGCAGATCCAACGAATCCTGCTGCAGGTGCTGGAGCAGCTTCTAGTGGAGCAGTATTAACGATGACTGCAAATGGTACCT
>JAOASV010000203.1 GCA_030158535.1 Sediminibacterium sp. | reverse complement strand
TGAACACAATTTTACTGTAGTTTTCTTTTTCATAAAGAACACCTATTCGTTTTGCATCTAAAGCAACAAGATCCGAATAAGCAGCGTAATCTCCTTTGTAATTTTCTGGCGCTTTTGCAATTACAATCGCTTTATTTTTTGTAGTGTTGCTCGTCCAAGTTTTTCCTTCGTCGTAACTAATGCGAAGCGTGAGGTTGTCTCTTTTTTTTGCATCGGCGGCATTTGAAAATGCTAGTATGGTTTTCCCTTTTTTATGGCCAACTTCGAGTATCGATCCCTCACATACTGGATCTACTAAACTAGAATCAAAATAATTTTCTTGCCAACTTACCCCACCATCATTACTATAAGAAATATGTCTGAGTTTAATATTACCCGCTTGATTGCGTACATTTAAAATGAGCCTCCCATTCGTTAAAGTAGCAGCAGTTGCTTCATTACTGCCAGGTAATGAAACTATGTTTGCAAGCGAAAAGGTTTGGCCGTGATCGTCAGTATAAAAACCATGCGCATTGTAGTCTTCAAAGTTTTTTTGTGGAGTACCTGAAGAGTGATTTGCGGCTACATACATTCGTCCCTTATAAGTGCCAGCAGTAAACTGTGTGGCGTGGCCAGGTGTGTTGGCATAACTGCGCCAATCTTCGGTAAAGCGGTAGGCGGCATTGATAGCCGGCTGATTTGGACGGTGCACCTGCGCTGTAATATTTATAGGTGTTGACCAGGTATCACCACCATCTTCTGATGTTACATACCAAACTTCACGAATACCCTTTCCCATCCGCATCGAATATTCATCATTATTACCTGTATTGTAAAATAAAAAAACTCTACCCTTAGGGTAACGTGGGTCCGTAACGTCTACTACGGGTGCTGGATTACCTGCTTGTAATTTATCATAATCAATAACGGTCGAAAGCGCAGACCAGGTAACGCCACCATCGGTACTTTTTTTAAGCACAATATTGATATCACCAAAATCACCACCACCGTTTACACGCCCTTCACAAAATGCCAACAAATTTTTATTTGGAAGCTTTACAATAGCTGGAATACGGTAAATTTTATGCCCTTCTGTACCCGACTCAAACACTGTGGTACCAGTGGTTTGCGCCATTACAAACTGAACAGAAGCAAATAAAACAAAAAGAAGAGAAGCGCGTTTAGAAAACATAACTATAATTTATGGTGTTATAAATATAAGATAACGCACTTACATTTACAGCATGGAAAAAATCAATACCCTTTCTGAAATTATTTTATCGAGAAGATCAAGTAAGCCTGCTTCATTTAATGGCGCAAAAATTGAAGACGAAATCATCACGAATTTATTAAACCTCGCACACTGGGCGCCTACACATGGCAGGACTGAACCATGGCGATTTAAAGTATACGCGGGTAATGGCGTAGCAACATTTTGTGAAGCCCACGCGGCGCTCTATAAAACAAACACAGATCCCGAACTGTTTACCACTGCTAAATTCGAAAACCTGCAACAATTGGGGAGCCAAACTTCCCATATTATAGGCGTGTATATGCAAAGGCAGGTCCCTGCAAAAATACCATTGGTAGAGGAAATCGCGGCTACCGCCGCGGCCATGCAAAACATACTACTTGGCGCCGAAGCCCTTGGTATCAGTGCTCTTTGGAGCACAGGCGGTATGACACACCATCCAGCACTCAAAAGTTTTTGGGGCCTTGCAGAAGATGATGTGGTGATGGGGCTATTATATCTAGGCTATTCGGATGCGCCAAAAGCGGAAGGCAAAAGAAATGGGGCCGCCGCAGAAAAGACCAGTTGGATCAGATAGAGCCTATTAATTAGCCGGGATCAGATAGCATTATTACTAAAAAGCGTTTCTTTGTAATCATGGAAAAAGGTTTGCAAAAATTAATTATCCTTACCGCGCCTTCCGGCGCGGGTAAGACATCCATTACAAGGTATTTACTAGATAAATATCCGGCACTTTCTTTTTCTATATCGGCGGCTACCAGAGCACCACGCGGACAGGAAGTAAATGGTATCGACTATCATTTTATGAGTGTTGATGAATTCAAACAAAAAATTGATGAAGACGCATTTATAGAATGGGAAATGGTGTATGAGGGAAGTTATTATGGCACTTTAAAATCGGAGCTTGACCGCATTTGGAGTTTAGGAAAAATTCCGATGCTCGATATTGACGTACAAGGCGCAGTGCACGTGCAGCAAGAGTTTGCGCATAATAGTTTGTCGCTTTTTATTTTACCGCCAAGTATCGAAGCCCTTCAAAAAAGATTATCTTTAAGAGGCACAGAAACGCCTGAGAGTTTAGCCACTAGACTTAACAAAGCGAGTTACGAAATTTCATTTAGCCATCAGTTTAACCACTGTGTTGTTAATGATGATTTAGCAACAGCTTGTGCCGAAACAGAAAATTTAATTACCCAGTTTTTAGGCTGGAAATAAAACAGTACGTATGCCATTTAAAAATAGAACGGTACTCATTACTGGTGCCACTAGAGGTATTGGAAAAGCCATTGCCATTAAGCTTGCTAAAGAAGGCGCAAATATTATTATTGCTGCAAAAAGTGTTACCGAAGATCCACGTCTTGGTGGTACTATTTATACCGCTGCTGCCGAGGTAGAAGCTGCTGGTGGTAAGTGTTTGGCAGTACAAGTAGATATTAGATTTGAAGATCAAATACAGGCCGCGATTGCAAAAGCGGTAGAAACATTTGGTGGCATCGATGTAGTGATTAACAACGCTTCTGCTATTCAATTAACAGGAACCGAACAAACAGAAAGCAAGAAGTTTGATCTTATACACAGCATTAATGTGCGCGGTACTTTTTTAGTAGTGAAACATGCGTTGCCTTATTTAAAAAAAGGAAACAACCCACATATACTTACTCTTTCGCCACCTATTAACATGGATCCAAGATGGCTGGGGCCACACGTAGCCTATACCATTAGCAAGTATAACATGAGTATGCTTGCATTAGGTTGGTCACAAGAGTTTAAAGCTGATGGTATTGCATCCAATGCCATTTGGCCAAAAACAACCATTGATACTGCTGCCGTTCGCAATTTACTAGGTGGTCAGGCGCTTGCCAACATGAGCCGAACCACAGACATTATAGCCGACGCGGCGTACTATATTTTAAAGCAAAAAGCAAGTGATTGCACAGGCAATACTTTTACCGACGAAGAAGTGCTTGCCAAAGAAGGCATCACAAATTTAGACCACTACGCCGTAGTGCCTGGAGGGCAATTATTCAACGACCTCTTTGTATAAAGCTTAGCTGTTTTTAGTTGGCTGGATTTTCGGGGCGCATTTGAGGGAACAACAACACATCCTGAATAGAAGGCTGGTTGGTCATCATCATACACAAACGGTCTATCCCAATACCAATACCTGCAGTAGGTGGCATTCCATACTCTAGTGCACGTAAAAAGTCGTGGTCTATAAACATCGCTTCATCATCACCACGCTCCATCAATTTCATTTGTTCTTCAAAACGTTCGCGCTGATCGATAGGGTCATTTAATTCAGAATACGCGTTGGCAATTTCCTTACCATTCACCATGAGCTCAAAACGCTCTACAAGTCCGGGCTTAGAACGGTGCTTTTTGGTTAAAGGACTCATTTCTACCGGATAGTCAATTATAAATGTAGGCTGAATAAAAGTGTGTTCCGATGTCGCACCAAAAAGCTCATCAATAAGCTTACCTTTTCCAATATTGGTAGGTACATCAATATGTAATTGTTTGCACACGCCTCTTAATCCTTCTTCGTCTAGGCCGCTTACATCGATACCTGTATTTTCTTTAATGGCATCATGAATACTAATGCGCTTAAAGGGTGCTTTAAAATCAATGGTTTTGTCGCCTACTGTAACAACAGTAGTACCATGTAAAGCCAAAGCAATTTTTTCAAATAATTGCTCGGTGGTTTCCATCATCCAGAAATAATCTTTGTAAGCGGTGTACCATTCTAGCACCGTAAATTCTGGATTATGGGTTCTATCCATTCCCTCGTTTCTAAAATTTCTACTAAACTCATATACCCAATCAAATCCACCAACAATGAGTCTTTTTAAATACAGCTCATTGGCAATACGCAAATAAAAAGGAACGTCTAGTGCATTGTGGTGTGTTGCAAATGGACGCGCTGCCGCACCACCCGGAATAGCCTGTAACACAGGCGTATCAACCTCTAACGCACCTTGTGCATTTAAAAATTCACGAATGGTATTGATTAGTTTTGTTCTTTTTACAAACGTATCTTTTACATCCGGATTGATAATTAAATCGGCGTAACGTTGACGGTATCTAAACTCCGGATCTGTTACTGCATCAAATACATTACCCTCATCATCACGTTTAACAACAGGTAATGGTTTTAATGATTTTGTAAGAAGGGTTAGGCTATCTGCGTGAATAGAGGTCTCGCCTGTTTTGGTAATAAATGCATAACCAGTTACGCCAATAATATCGCCTAAGTCTAGGCCATGCTTTACAACATTGTCCCAAAAACTAAAGTCTTCGCCTGGGCAAATATTGTCTCTTTTTACATAAAGTTGAATTATGCCTTTGGTATCCTGAATTTTTATAAAAAATACTTTACCCTTATCATTGATACTCATGATACGTCCAGCCAAACAAACAGCTGCATAATTAGCTGCCGTTTCTTCGGTAAATCCTTCTTTAATATCTGTAGAGTAATGCGTTACTGGATATAGCGCTGCAGGAAATGCATCCACACCTGCGCTTTGCATCGCTTGTAATTTTTCTCTACGAATGATTTCTTGTTCACTTAAATGTGGCTGACTCATATTTTATAAGAATTTAATGGCGCAGTAGATTCCTTACTATCAAATCTATTCATGCGCGCTGCGAAATTAAGACATGCGGCTCGTTTCCCAAAAAGAACTAAAGCGCAGCTTTATTATAGTATCTGATACATCATTTCTTTCTGACCCATTTCAATCATATCGCCAGGCTGCATGCCCGCAATAGAAAGCTTTCCAATGCTATAGCGTATCAGCCTTAGGGTAGGAAAGCCAACGGCAGCCGTCATTTTACGTACTTGTCTGTTTTTTCCTTCCGTTAAAGACAAATGAATCCATGGCGCCGGAATTTCTTTTCTAAATCTGATAGGTGGATTTCTGGGAGGAACCACCGGATCAATTTCAAAAATAGCAGCTCTTGCAGGTTTCGTGAGATACGGTTTTCCATCTACCTGAATGGTTACACCTGCCTCTAACTTTTGAACCGCTTCTTTGGTAATGGCGCCATCCACTTGCGCATAATAGGTACGCTGATGCGCAAAACTGGGATGCAATAATTTATGGTTTAAAGAAGTGTCGTTTGTTAAAATAAGTAAGCCTTCACTATCTGCATCAAGCCTACCAACAGGGTATACATCCTTTGGTACGTCAAAGTAATTAGCCAGGGTTTCTTTGTTTTCGATGGGCGAAAACTGAGAAGCAACAAGGTAGGGTTTGTAGATAATAAAGTACTGATTCATGTAGAAAACAAAAGTCTCGCAGAAGCGAGACTTTATATATGGATGGGTTAGTAAGTACAGGGAAATAAATTTCCCTACCACAATATTAAAAATACTTTTAGATGATTCAATATTATTTGTAAACAATTTTATTAACATTTTAGAATCAAATGGGTATACTACATCAAATCACCACTCGTAAAATGAAGATGAGCACTTAATGCTTATGCGCATGGAGTATTACCTTTACATCAATCAAACGGTTTAGTATGAAGTTTCCAAGTCCTGTTTTAGTGAGTCGTATAGCGGAATTAATTGGTGCTAGCGTTGTTGGTGACGCAGATGCAAACGTATATGGTATCAATGAAATTCATGTAGTAGAACCAGGAGATTTGGTCTTTGTAGACCACCCAAAATATTATGATACCTGCCTTAATAGCGCAGCTAGTTTTATCATCATCAATACATCAGAAGTTACCGTTCCGGAAGGAAAAACAATACTCGTTACCAAGGATCCATTTGAATCTTATCTAACCATTGTCAATCATTTTAATCCGGTGCTAAAAGCGACAGAACCTATAGCAGCAAGCGCTTCCATAGGAGAAGGCACTTATATTATGCCGCAGGTTTTTATTGGTAACCATGTTCGCATTGGAAAAAATTGCAGCATATATCCGGGTGTTTGCATATTAGATAACACCGTTATTGGAGACAACGTTATTGTACAAGCAGGCACCATCATTGGTAGCGATGCATTCTATTATAACACCAAAAAAAATAGAGACCAGTGGTTTAAAAAAATGGAAAGTTGTGGATCTGTAGTACTTGAAGATGGGGTAGAAATTGGTGCCAACTGTACCATTGATAGAGGCGTTACTGCCATCACAAAAATTGGAGCAGGCACAAAAATTGATAACCAGGTACATATTGGACACGATACCATTATTGGAAAAAATTGTTTGCTGGCAGCGCAGGTAGGAATTGCAGGTGGTACTATTTTGGAAGACGGCGTTACCCTGTGGGGACAGGTTGGTGTTAATAAAACAATTCGAATTGGAGCCGGCGCTGTGGTTTTAGGTCAGGCTGGTGTTACCAATAATTTAGAAGGCGGCAAAACCTATATGGGCTTTCCTGCCACAGAAGCATCAGCAAAAAGACGCGAACTGGTGTGGATCAAAAGAATTCCTGAACTCTGGAAAAAAGTAATGGATTAGTGCTTCCTCACTATCCCTTTAAATTATATTTTACCCTTAACTCTTCTGCCACTCTAGTAATGGTTTGTTCTAGTGGTGTATACGAAAAATCTGGTAAGGCTTTTAGTAGTTTACTATTGTCAAAATAAACAGCAGCCTGAGCCGTTAACGTCGTTTCTTTGGTTAATAGTGGGGAACTACCTGTAAAAAAGGTTTTTACCGCTTCGATCCTCCACACAATGGCAGCTAAGAGGGGCGTTACCTTTTTAGATGGACGAGGTACTTGAAATGCGTCGGCAATTAAATTAAAAATGGTGCGGTAAGGGGTATTATGGCCACTAATAATAAAGCGCTGTGCCTTAATATCACTGTTCATAAGTAGAGTCATGGCATTTGAAACGTCTTTTACGTCTACAAACCCACTCACACCTGTTGTATACCAAGGAAAACGGTTATACGCCGATTTAAATATACTAGTTGACCCGGTATGCCAGCTGCCGCTTCCCAAAATAATAACCGGATTTACGATCACCGCGTCTAGGCCTTCTCCAATCCCCCTCCACACTTCCATTTCTGCTAAATATTTTGTTTTTCCGTATTCACTGTTGCTCGTTTCTGCAGACCAATTCATCGTTTCATTGATAGGACCATCTTCTCTTATTCTACCCAGTGCAGCTACCGAACTTACAAATAACAACTTTTTAATGCCGGCATCAATACAAGCATTGACAACATTTGCAGTGCCATCAATATTGGTGGCGTGCATCTTCTGTTTTAGCTTCGGATGAAAGGACACAATAGCCGCGCAGTGGTATACTTGTTCTACACCTTTCATAGCCTCTTCCAACACCACAACATCTAGAACATCTCCTTCGATCCATTCAACTTTTTCTGCAAATTGTATAGCAGGAATTTGCTTTCGGTATAGTGCACGAATTTGAAGTGGCGTGGTGCCTGTATGTTTTTCAAACAATGTTTCTATCAATGAAGATCCGAGTAACCCGCTTGCGCCTGTAATAAATATCATAGGAAAATTTAAGTTGTAGCATTACAATAATTACAAATACCACTTACCACCATATCAATTTGTGAAGCAGCAAAACCAACCGGCATGTGAACGGCAGGAACCACTACATGCTCTAAACAAAAAGTTTTATTACAATTGTCACAAATAAAATGAACATGATTGTCGTGGTGATGCCCTGCACTGCAACTGTCTTTGCAAAGTGCATATAAAACAGCATTGTCTGGTGTGGGTATGGTATGGATAATCCCTTTGTCTACAAAGGTTTGAAGGGTTCTATAAATCGTAACGCGGTCAAAATCTTGACCTACATGATTTTCTATATCTGCGTGTGCGAGCGCAGAATCTTCCTGAAAAAAACTTTCGAGAATTTTTTTTCTGCTATCCGTAATACTTAAATTACTTCTTTTTAATAGATCAATAATTTTTTGCTCCACCTAGTATTTATTGCGGGTTGTTGGTAAATATTCCATTGGCAAATGTACCCGAAACACTTTCTGCCAATAATTTTTTAATGTCTATTTGCAGCTGTTGTAAATCGGTTTGCTTGAGCGCATCATATACTTGTCCGCGTACTTTTCCATTACGGTCTACGAGTGCAAAAAACTGGGTATGAATAAATTGATCTTCAATTTTTTCTACATTATTTTTTGGATCATCTAATAAATAAGAGCTACGCGCCATTTGATACAAACTATCTTTTCTTCCGGTAAGTAACACCCATTTTTTAGTGTCAATTTGTAAAGAGTCGGCATATTTTTTAAGGCGTGCCACCGAATCGGTTTCTGGATTACAAGTGTGTGCCACAATTAAGAAATCAGGATTTGATTTGTTGGCTTCGTAAATGGTGCGCATGCTTTCGTGCATACGTGGGCAAATGCCTTTGCAGGTTGTAAAAAAATATTGCACCACGGTTACCTTTCCTTTTAAATCTTCGTTGGTAAAAGATTTACCATTTTGATTGGTAAACATAAAAGGCTTGACATAACCAAGGGTGGTTAGTTTAGGCCTCCAGTTATCGGTGCCACGAAACAAGAAGTAATAGAACCCTGCTAGAAGAAGGGTAAAAAACACTAGATAAATTGCCAATTTCTTGCTCATATATTTCGAATTGGCTTCAAAGTTACGGTTATTGGCGCTCCACAAGGGCATTTTAACATTTTGCAACATAGTTGCAATAGTGTACCTTTACAATCATGAAATTCAAAATCAACTGGGACGCTTTTGGTATTGCTGCATCGGTTGCATGCGCCATACATTGCGCGGTGCTCCCACTTATTTTGAGCAGTTTGCCTCTTTTTGGGGTCAATATTATCGAAAACCAAGGCTTTGAATTTATCATGATTGCCCTTGCGTTTGTTGTCGGTGTTTACTCTTTGTACCATGGTCGTAAAAAACACCATCACAGTTATTATCCAATGTTGTTATTTGCAGCGGGCATCAGTTTACTATTTATAAAATCGATGCTGCACTCGCATAGCCTTATGCTGTTACTTCCAGCAGTAGCACTGGTCGTAATAGCCCATTATTTAAATTATAAATTGTGCAGGGTACATAACCACGCACACGCCGACGATTGCAATCATTAATTGGATACAGAATAACTAACGCTTCCGTCTTTCTCGTCTTTTAATTGAATGCCTAGCGCCATTAGTTGGTTTCGGATTTTATCAGAAGTAACAAAATCTTTACTTGCCTTGGCCTGACTGCGCACTTCAATTAGTAATTGTAATACGCCATCTAGTACAGCAGTATTTGCGGCAGAAGGCGCAACCAGTCCAAAAATATCTTCGAGGTAAATTTTTAAAGAACGCTGTAGATGTAGTAAAGTGCTATTAGATAACGCTGTCGATGCTGTGTGTTTATCTTTAATACCATTTATGATTGGCACTAGTTCAAACATATTTGCTAATACTTTAGGCGTACTAAAATCATCACTCATAAATACGGCAAAATCATCAACAAGTACATTTACTTTTTTATCCAATTCAATATCACTAGGGGTAGATGCTACATCTGAAACCTGTAGTTTAGACAACCACTCATAGGCTTCCCACAAACGTTTTGCCGCTTTATCGGCAGCAATAAGCGCTTCATTGCTAAAATCAAGTGTGCCTCTGTAATGGCTTTGTAAAATAAAAAAGCGCACGGTATTAGGCGCGTATGCTTGCTCTAATATTGGATGTGTTCCGGCAAAAAGTTCAGAGAGTTTAATAACGTTGTTATAACTCTTGCCCATCTTTTTTCCGTTGATGGTAATCATATTATTATGCAACCAATAATTGGCAGGTGCCACATGATTACATACAGTGCTCTGTGCGATTTCACATTCGTGGTGCGGGAATTGTAAATCCATTCCGCCACCATGTATATCAAATTTTTTACCTAAATATTTTGAACTCATGGCAGAACACTCAATATGCCAACCCGGGAAACCTTCTCCCCATGGGCTTTGCCAGCGCATGATATGTTCTGGTGGTGCTTTTTTCCATAACGCAAAATCAGATTTGTTTTGCTTTTCATCTTGGTTATCAAGCTCTCTTGTTGTATCTATTTGATCTTCTAAATTACGTCCACTTAATATGCCATATGGTTGACCTTTTTTAGAAAAGTCAGTGTTGTATTTTTCGACATTAAAATACACAGATCCGTTGGCTTCATACGCATAACCATCTGCAATAATTTGTTTAATCATTTCTATTTGCTCCACAATATGACCCGTTGCAGTAGGCTCAATACTTGGTGGTAAATTATTAAACTGCTGCATAGCCCAATGAAACATATTGGTGTATTTCTGCACCAGCTCCATCGGTTCTAATTTTTCAAGAATTGCTTTAGTTGCAATTTTATCTTCTGCTTCTCTACCTTCTTCTTCAAAGTGTCCAGCGTCGGTAATGTTACGAACGTACCGAACCTTGTATCCAAGGTGCTGTAAGTAACGAAATACCACATCAAAAGTAATAAAGGGCCTAGCATGACCTAAATGGCTTTCGCCAGAAACAGTAGGACCACACACATACATGCCCACATAAGGCGCATTGATGGGCGTAAATACTTCTTTTTGACGCGTTAACGAGTTGTATACTTTTAAAGGTGCCATGAGGTCACGAAGGTATTTTATTTTTTTAATTGTACGTCAGAAACCAGCATCACATGGTCACTAAGCCCTTCATCGATCATATCAAATGTAATGATGTCAAAGGGAGGGCTTGCTAAAATATAGTCGATACGAAGTGTTGGAGCAAGGGTTGTAAAACTACTGCCAATACCAAACCCTTTTTGCAAAAATGCATCCTTCCAATTGTTTCGGATGGTAAAATAGGTATAGGAATTAGGAACATCATTAAAATCGCCACAAATGATGGAAGGATGCGGCGAGGATTCCAGGGATTTTTTTACAAGCTCAGATTGAGGACCCCTTCTTTTAAACGCCTGACCCATTTTATTAAATAGGTTCATAGAAGCGTCAATGGTTTTAGCGTCCTGCTCTTTAATTTTTTCTATATCAGAATAATCGTTTTGCTTGAATTTAAATGACTGAAGGTGGGTATTAAATATTCGAATGGTATCCTCGCCTTTTAAAATATCAACATAAATTAAACTCTCTGCTACAGGAAATTTAATTTTTCCAGAATCAATGATTTGATATTTAGAAAAGATGATGCAACCTGATTGATACGCCCCATCATTTCTAGTGTAGTCTCGAGAAAAATAAAAATATTTATACCGCTTTTTAAATAACGCAATATTATTGGTTTGTGCGCCACCTAATTCAGAACTATTAAATTCTTGCAAGCAAACAACATCAGGTTCTAGTTGCAAAATACTAGCAGCAATATCTTTACGTATTTGCTTTTTAACTAGTGGTTTTTTAGATAATCCGTTAAAACTTTGAATATTCCAATCGATAATTCGTATATGATTTTCTCTTTTTCGGTCGGACAACATAGGCCCTGGTTTTACGGCTGCAATAACACCAATTTGTTGCCATCCGATACAAAGCACTACGATAGAAATGAGTGATAGCTTGGGTTTAGCAATGAGCCAAAAAATAGCAAAGAAAAATAAAATGACAATTGCATAGGGTACTACCAATCCTGTAAATCCTAAAATCCACCAAGTACTAGTAGGTGCAAAAGGCGTTAAACAGGCTAACAAAAAAATAACGGCAACTAGCAAGTTGATACATAAAAAAACCGTTTTGGTTGCCCGCCTAATAAAACTTCCCGCCATACATTAAAAATAAGAATTAATGACGGGAACAAAAAATTATTCCTGACTCGCAGATTTCAAAAATGCTTTTTCGCTTTCAGTTAAATTGTCATAGCCTACGATATTCATTTTATCTAGAATTGCATTTAACTTATTTTCTGTCGAATCAAAACCTCTTGTATCAGCTTTTACAATACGTGTACTTTTTGGAGCTAATAAATTATTACCCCAGTGGTAAAATCGAATCATCCATTCGCCTGTATTGGTGCCATTTTGTAAAAGCTTCACGTAACCAAAACCTACCAGCGCAGCGATGATGTGTGAAATAAGTATAGCAGGAACTACGGCAGATGTTGAAAAATCCAATACTAAAAATACAAGGGTCAATACCCAAAGTGGAATGCCGCCGTTAACGAGTGGAAACAGCTTGTACTTTGGGGCCAATACCGTGGTTGCAACAGCAATACCCACTACACTAGCACCAGCGCCCATAATGGGTTGTACCCCATTTGCGTGCCCAGGTAGCAGGGCATTCACCGTTAAAAACCCAATTGCACCAAGCACTCCCGAATAGATATAAACAGGAATTACATGTTTATTACCAGATAAGTCCTGAAAAATATAGCCAAAACTCCAAAGCCATAACATACTACTCACGAGCTGCCAAAAATGATACTGGCTAAAAAAGTGAATCAAAAAAGTCCATGGCTTATATAGTACAGCTGCAAAACTGCCAGGCATTCTAAAAAAGTCCACAATTTGACGCTCAAAAAGCTCCAGCGGTGTGTCCGTTAAATAGTACACAGTCTTTAAGAAACTGATGAGTACAAAAATGGTCATGTTTACTGCAAATAAAAAAACAAGCGCATTGCTGTCTTCTCCGAGCAGCATTTTTCTATTTGACATAAAACGTTGTTGTGGCATGGAATGGCTTTATTCTAGTAAAACGTTTTTTTGTTTGTTTTGTTCCAAGTAATGACAATTATAAGTCCTACAAGTGCGCCACCCACGTGCGCCCATCTTGCAACATTGTCGCCAGCTGCATTTTGCACCGCACTAAAAACTTCGAAGCCAAAATAAATTAGACCTACCCACTTTGCTTTAACGGGTACAAAAAAGTATAAATAGATATAGGTGTTAGGAAAGAGGTACACAAAGGCCGCCAATATACCAAACACAGCGCCACTAGCGCCAAGCGTTGCGGTATTAATAATTTGATTGTACTTGAAAGCTACTGCTTCATTGATTAGTCCTAACTTTTCTCTGGTTTGAAATTCTTCAATGAGTGGCGTTAATTCATAATTTAAAAATAACAAATGAATCAGCGCTGCGCCTAAGCCACAAACCAAATAGAAAGTAATAAAACGAGCAGAACCCCATAAGTTTTCTAACACCGATCCAAACATCCAAAGTGCAAACATATTACCTAAAATATGATAGAAGTCGCCGTGCATGAATAAGTGCGTTACTAGTTGCCATGGCTTAAACAATTCACTTTGCCATGCATGTAATGCAAACAAATCTTCGAGACTAAAATTTGCAGTCGGTGATTCTGGAAATGTGATTTGCGCCAAATAAAATAACCCATTAATGATTAAAAGATTTTTAATGATAACAGGCAAAATTTCAAATCGGCCGGGTCTAAACTCTGTCATACTATTTTTTTAATTTTAACTGCACTACATTTTCGATATGAAGTGTGTGCGGAAACATATCTACAGGTTGTATTTTAGTAACCTCATATTTTTCATCAAGAAGGGCTAAATCTCTAGCCTGTGTAGCAGGGTTACAACTCACGTATACAATGGTAGGTGCCGCTATTTCCAATAATTTTTTTACGAGCTTATCATGCATGCCTGCTCTTGGTGGATCTGTGATAACCACGTCTGGCTTGCCATGCGTGGTAAAAAAAGCGTCATCTACAATGTCAATAACGTCACCAGCAAAAAATGCAGTATGGTTTAAATTGTTGAGTGCTGCATTTATTTTTGCATCTTCGATGGCGTCCGCTACTACTTCCACGCCCACAACTTTTTTAGCACCTTCGCTTAAAAAAATACCAATACTTCCAGTGCCACAATACAAATCATACACCACTTGCGAACCATCTAGTTCAGCAAATTCGCGCGTTACTTGATATAATTTTTCGGCCTGCTTGGTATTGGTTTGAAAAAATGATTTAGGACTTATTTTAAACGAAAATTTTTCCAGTTTTTCGGTGATACTACCATTTCCAAAATAGGTTATTGGATCTAAGTCATACAAACTATCATTTCGTTTTGTATTGATAGTATATAATAATGTTGTGATCGCTGGAAATATTGCTAAGAGTTGATCTAGTAATGCAAGGCGGTGTGGCTCATCTTCGTAACCAAACACAACATTAATCATGAGTTCACCAGTGGTGGTGTTACGCACAAACATATTTCGCAACCAGCCTGTATGCTGTTTTACATCGTAGTAGGGAAGGTCATGATCGAGTGCATACTGTGCCACCATTTTACGAATGAGGTTGGTAGGCTCTTCTTGTAAATGACAAGTATCTATCTCTACCACTTTATCAAAAAATCCACGCACATGAAAACCTGCAGCACCGGGTTGATTGGAAAAATCGGCGCCCGCTGCTTTCATTTCCCTAAATAGTTCCGAAGGAATATATTTTTTTGTAGCAAACGTGTATTCCATTTTATTGCGGTACAACTCCGTTTGACCAGCGCCAATAATGGGCTGAATTTCCGGCAGCTGTATGCGTCCAATTCTGGTTAAATTGTCGGTTACTTGTTGTTGTTTATACACTAGCTGTTTTGCATAAGGAAGCATTTGCCACTGACAACCGCCACAAATACCAAAATGCGCACAAAAGGGTTGCACCCGGTCTTCAGAATAAGATCTAAAGGACACCACAAAGCCTTCTGCCCAATCGGCTTTATTTTTTTTGAGTTGTACATCCACAACGTCGCCTGGTACCGCCCCTTCAATAAATACCACTTTGCCGTCTACGCGTGCTAATGCCTTGCCCTCGGCTGCATAGTCTTGCACCAATACCTGTTCTAAAATGGGCTGTTTTTTTTGTTTTCTCACTGCATGCAAATATAAGATGCTTTGAGAGGCTGCATGATCTAATTACCTAAATTTGCATAGAATTTAATTCTATGAAGAACTTTTTAGCAAAATCTTGTATCACCATTTTAACATTGTTATGTTTGAATAGCGCTATTAGTGCACAAACAAAACCTGCTGGAAGGCGTATAAATATCAAATTAAAGCCCCTAACAAATTGTAAAATCTATATAGGGAGTTATTATGGTAAAAGTCTGGTGCTTGTAGACTCTACCATGCTAGATGCGAGTGGTCAAGGCGTTTTTAAAGGCGATAGTAAATTAACGAGTGGCGTATATTTTGTGGTTACGCCACAAATTACCAAGCAGTTTGAATTTTTAATGGACGATAACCAACATTTTAGTATCGAAGGTGATACAACTGTTAAAGAAAAAGCAACCATTACTGGTTCACAAGACAACGATTTATTTAAAGCCTATATAAGCTTTTCGTCTGAAAAAGGACAACAACTTCAAAACATCCGAAACGAATTTAATGCGGCTAAAACCAAAGCCGATTCTACCCGTTTAGCAGACGAGTATGGAAAGGTAGATAAGCTCGTAGAAGGCTACAGAAACGATATCGTAAAAAAATATCCTGGATCATTATTGGCGATGCTATTTAGTGCCATGAAACGCCCTGTAGCGCCTGCTGTGCCTGTAGTTAACGGAAAACCAGATTCTTTGGCGCCGTACCGTTTTGTCAAAAATCATTTTTGGGATGACGTACTTTTTAATGATGACAGGCTTTTAAGAACACCGTTTTTTGAAGCAAAACTAGACGAATATTTTAAGTACTATGTTTCTGCCGAACCAGACTCTGTTATTGAAGAAGTAAAGTACATGTTACTCATGGCAAAAACTGGAAAAGAAATTTATCCATACCTACTTACCAAGTTTACCAATAAGTATATGGCGCCCGAATTTATGGGGCAAGACAAAGTATTTGTGTATTTATTTGAAAATTTTTATGCCAAAGGTGATACGGTTATTTTAAACCCTGCGTCCAGAAAAACAGTCACGGAAAGAGCTTATAGTTTAATGGCCAACCAAATTGGCTTACCCGCGCCAGCACTGGATTTGGTGGATTCTCTTGGTAAACCCGTTTCCCTCTATAATATCCCTTCTACTTATACCATGGTGGTATTTTACGATCCTAATTGTGGACATTGTAAAGAAGAACTTCCAAGACTGGATTCGTTTTATAGAGCCAAATGGAAGGCTGTTGGTATGACCATGCTAGGTGTAAATATTTACGATGCCGAACAAGCTGCCTGGAAAAAATTTGTGACAGAAAAAAACTTGAAAAATTGGATTCACGCCTACCAAACAAAAGCTGCAAAAGAGGCGGATGAAAAAGCAGGTAGGGCCAATTATAGACAGCTTTACGATATCTATAAAACACCTACTGTTTATTTGTTAGACAAAGACAAACGCATCATTGCCAAACAATTAACAATCGAACAGTTTGACGATATTATTCAGGTAAAAAGTAAAAAAGCGCCTACCAAATAATTACACCAATTCTTTAACTGCGTTAAAGATGACTTTTGGTTTTCCCAAAGTGTAATAATGTAGTACAGGAACGCCAAATGCTTTAAGCTCCCTACTTTGCTGTATCAACCATTCGGTTCCAACTTGTTCGCAATCCGCATCTGTTTTACATTTATTTATTGCATTAGACAAATCGGTAGGAATGTCTACATGGAATATTCGGGGTAAAACAGAGAGTTGTTTTTTATTGGTAATGGGTTTAAGTCCGGGTATGATAGGAACGTTAATACCCATATCCCTACAGGCTTTCACGAAATCATAAAATTTTTGATTGTCAAAAAACATCTGTGTCATGATGTAGCTTGCGCCTTCATCTACTTTGTTTTTTAAATGCTTTAAATCAATTTCTAAATTGGGTGCTTCAAAATGTTTTTCTGGATATCCTGCAACACCCACACAAAATTTTGTTTGGCCGCCGTTTTTAATATCCTCATCTAAATAAACACCATTGTTCATATTGTTTACCTGCTTAATTAAATCGATAGCAAAATGATTACCATCTTTTTCAGGCTCAAATGAAGATTCATTTTTTGCAGCATCCCCTCTTAACACAAGTGCATTATCAATGCCTAAAAAGTCTAAATCAATTAAAGCGTCCTCGGTTTCTCTTTTAGTAAATCCACCACAAATAATGTGTGGAATCGCGTCCACTTGATAGTGGTTCATAATAGCCGCACAAATACCCACAGTACCCGGGCGCTTACGTACTTCCACTTTTTCAAAAGTGCCATCAATTTTTTTCTTGAACATGGTTTCGCTACGGTGGTAGGTCACATTAATCCAAGAAGGTTTAAACTCCATTAAAGGGTCTAAATGCTCGTATAAAGTATTGATGGTCTTACCTTTTAGCGGAGGTAATACTTCAAAAGAAATAAGGGTGTCTTTTGCCTGCTGTAAATGATCCGTTACTTTCATGATTGCTGCTTTGTGGGGGGCAAATATTAAAATTGTTGCAATATACAGCCAAAATGGCTTTATAAAAAGGACTATGGGCCTCACAACCTGATACAGAAGAGGGTTAGAAGCCCTATTTTTGTAGAAAGCAACTATTTTGAACGGAATTATACATACAACTGCGCTTCAAAAAAGTTACAAGGGTAGAACCGTTGTAAACAATGTAAGCGTTACGGTTAAACAAGGTGAAATTGTAGGTTTACTCGGGCCCAATGGTGCTGGTAAAACAACTACTTTTTACATGGTAGTGGGTCTAATTAAACCGGACGAAGGAACGGTGTATTTAAATGAAGAAGACATCACAAAGCTACCGATGTACAAAAGGGCCCAAATGGGTATTGGCTATTTGCCGCAAGAGGCCAGCGTTTTTAGAAGTTTAAGTGTAGAAGATAATATTTTGGCGGTACTTGAAATGACATCACTTTCAAAAGAAGAGCGCTTATTAAAATTAGAATCTTTACTCGACGAATTTAATTTACAATTGGTTCGAAAAAATAATGGCGATAGTTTAAGCGGTGGTGAAAGAAGAAGAACAGAAATCGCGAGAGCGCTTGCTGTAGATCCAAAATTTATTTTACTAGATGAACCATTTGCTGGCGTTGACCCAATAGCAGTAGAGGATATTCAAACCGTAGTGGCGAAATTGAAAACAAAAAATATTGGGATTTTAATTACAGACCATAATGTAAATGAAACCTTATCCATTTGTGATAGAGCCTACCTTTTAATTGAAGGAAAAATATTTAAGCACGGAACAGCCGAAGAATTAGCAGACGATGAAGACGTTAGACGTTTGTATTTAGGAACCAATTTTACACTTCGTAGAAAAGATTGGATTATTGACATGGGAAAAGAAGCTAGTCTTTAATTCACATGAAACTTTTAAGTCCTGCCATATCACGACTTGCTCTATTAAGAATTGCACATATTGAAAGATGGGTAGCAAACCCTGTTGCAACTCAAAGAGAAGTGTTACAAGATTTAGTAACACATGGACAGTACACATCCTTTGGTAGAAAATATGGTTTCAACGAAATATTTAATATTCGAAAGTTTAAAGAAGCTGTTCCTATAAGTGAATACGAAGACCTGAAACCCTTTATTGACAGGCTTTTTGAGGGAGAAGAACAAGTGCTATGGAATACACCTGTACAATGGTTTGCAAAAAGTAGCGGCACCACTTCAGACAAAAGTAAATTCATTCCCATCACCGAAGAAAGTTTAGAGGATTGTCATTACCAAGCAGCAAAAGATGTACTAGCGCTCTATTATAAATTTAATAATGATAGTGATTTACTAACGGGTAAAGGACTTGTGATTGGTGGAAGTCATCAAATAAGTAAGATCAACGATGAAATTAGTGTGGGCGATTTAAGCGCCGTACTACTTCAAAATACACCCATGTGGGCAAACTGGATTCGCACACCAGAATTATCCATTGCACTGATGGATGAATGGGAAACAAAAATTGAACAACTAGCACAATCTACCATTCTAGAAAATGTAACTTCTATTTCTGGCGTTCCTACTTGGACACTTTTACTCATCAAAAGAATTTTAGAAATTACAGGCAAGCAAACTTTAAAAGAAGTGTGGCCAAGTTTAGAATTATACATTCATGGTGGCGTTTCATTTACACCTTACAAAGAGCAGTTTCAAAAATTAATTGGGCCCGGTTGTACTTACTTAGAAATGTACAACGCATCCGAAGGATTTTTTGCAGCACAAGACGACCCAAGCGCTGAAGGCATGCTTCTGTTTTTAGACCATGGTATTTTTTATGAGTTCATGCCCACCGAAGAATACGGTAAAGAAAAACCCCGCACGATTGGACTTGACAAAGTAGAACTTGACAAAAATTATGCACTAGTGATTAGCACCAACGGTGGCCTATGGCGTTATTTAGTGGGTGACACGGTTAAATTTACGAGCCTTTCTCCATATAGGATTGTGGTGACGGGTAGGCTCAAACAGTTTATCAATGCTTTTGGTGAAGAAGTGATGGTGGATAATACCGACAAAGCCATTGCAGCAGCAGCCGCGAGCACAGGACTGGTGGTAAAAGATTATACAGCGGCGCCCATTTATTTTGGAGACCAGAACCAAGGGGCGCACGAATGGCTTATTGAGTTTGAAAATGCCCCGGAAAACCTTGCTGCATTTACTTTAGCGCTTGACCAACACTTAAAATCCTTAAATAGCGACTATGAAGCCAAGCGCTACAAAGACATCGCACTTGGGCTTCCAAAAATTACCGCTCTTCCGGTTGGATTGTTTCATACCTGGCTTAAAAACAAAGGAAAATTAGGGGGACAGCATAAAGTGCCAAGACTCAGTAACGACCGCAGATACATCGATGAATTATTGTTGCTTTTACAACAATATGCATAGCTAAAATTCGTTTTACATATCTACAAATACTAGATATGAAATTACTAGCAGGGAAAGTCTCTATCGTAACAGGTGCAGCCCGTGGAATTGGAGCAGCAATCGCATTAAAATTAGCAGAACAAGGAAGCCATATCGCATTCACCTATGTAAGCAGCGGAAGTGCCGAAAAAGCAAATGCGCTAGTAAGCCAAATTGAGGCACTTGGCGTTAAAGCCAAGGCATATCAAAGCAATGCGGGCGTTTTTGAGGAGTGTGAAGCCTTTGTAAACGATGTAGTAGCAAGTTTTGGAACCGTTGATATCTGCGTAAACAATGCAGGTATTTCAAAAGATAACTTACTGCTTCGTATGAACGCAGAACAGTGGGATGAAGTGATGGACACCAACTTAAAGAGTGTTTTTAACATGACCAAGCAGGTGATCAGACCCATGATGAAAGCAAAGTCTGGAAGCATTATTAATATGAGCTCAATCATTGGTATTAGAGGCAATGCAGGTCAAAGCAGCTATGCGGCTAGTAAAGCGGGTATCATTGGATTTACTAAATCTGTGGCACTTGAGCTTGGTAGCAGAAATATTAGATGCAATGCCATTGCCCCAGGTTTTGTTGAAACCGATATGACCCATTATTTAAAAGAAGGAGAAGCGGCTACTGCCTTTTTAAGCAAAATACCATTAGGCAGGTTTGGAAAGGCTGAAGAAATTGCCAATACCACACTTTTTTTAGCGAGTGATATGAGTTCATATGTTACGGGTCAGGTAATTAGCGCCTGCGGTGGGTTGAACATTTAATAAAATATTGATTGTCATATCGTTGTCAAATAAAGCCTATAAACATGTTAAACTATTTAACACTCTAATTGTTGTAATACCCGGGTGTTATATTTGTGCATCATCATGAAAAGAACTTTTATAAATATCATTTTGCTGGGGGTGCTCCTGATACAGGTGTTACCCGTTCGTGAAATAGGTGAAATCCTATTTGACAACCAGCTAAATGAAGAAATAAATTGTTCAGGTGCGAGTATTAAAGAATTGAGTAAATGCAACGATTCATTCGTTTATAATCAAGACGGTGAGGTTCATTACGAAGTTAATTTACACAACAGTTTAACAACTGCCTACACCGCATTTCAAACCAGCTTACCCATACATCATATTAGTGATGTACCCGTTCCTCCTCCCAATAAATTATTTGCTTAAGCAAATCAACATATCTACTAGTTCAACTAGATTAATTTGGGTTTTATCAAAAACAATAAATGAAAAAATTATATACGCACCTAGGTGATAACCTTTCTGCATCCATTGTAGTTCTACTTGTAGCACTACCACTATGTGTTGGCATTGCGTTGGCATCTGGGACACCTATTTTTTCAGGTATTATTGCAGGTATTATTGGAGGTGTTGTAGTAGGACAATTAAGTGGATCACAATTAAGTGTTTCTGGACCCGCAGCTAGTTTAACTTTTGTGGTGTCTGCCATGCTTATTAAATTAGGAAGCTTTGAAACATTTTTACTGGCTGTTTTAATTGCCGGAGCCTTTCAGATTTTATTTGCCTTTTTAAAAGGTGGTATTGTGGGAGATTATATTCCAAATGCAGTGATTAAAGGAATGGTAGCAGCTATAGGCATCATATTAATGATGAAACAAATTCCGCATCTACTTGGCTATGATGCAGATTTTGAAGGAGACGAATCTTTTTTACAAGATGACCACAACAATACCATTACGACCATTTTAACGGCTGTAAAATTTTTAACTCCTATGTCAGTGCTCATTGGCATAGTGTCTCTGATTCTATTAATTCTTTGGGAACAGTTCCATTACAAGCGTAGCAAATGGATTCAATATGTGCCAGGGCCACTTGTTGTAGTATTTGTATCGATTGCTCTAAATACCAATGGTGCAGATCTATTTCAATTGACAGCTCTTGAACAAAAACATTTGGTATCGTTACCTGTTGCAAATAATATGCAAGAATTTTTATCATTTTTTACATTTCCTAACTTTCATGAAATTGGCAACCGTGAGGTTTGGCTTGCTGGATTTATGCTAGCTGTGATTGCTTCACTAGAGACAATTTTAGGGATTGAGGCTATTGATAAATTAGATCCATTAAAAAGAGTAACGCCCTCTAATCAAGAATTAAAGGCGCAAGGAATAGGTAATATTTTATCAGGCCTAATTGGTGGACTTCCTATCACATCGGTAATTGTAAGAAGCTCTGCTAATGTTAGTGCAGGCGGCAAAACAAAACAGTCGGCTATATTTCATGGTGTGCTAATATTTGTTTGTGCAGCATTCATTCCATTTGTACTTAACAAAATACCATTAAGTGCTATCGCAGCTATACTTATTATTACGGGTTACAAAATAGCAAGAATTAATTTATTTAAAGAGATGTATAAAAAAGGTTTCAATCAGTTTATTCCTTTTTTTGTTACCATCATAGCTATCTTATTTAGTAATTTATTGTTTGGCATTGCAGTTGGAATTATTGTAAGTGTCATTTTTATTATTCGTGGGAATTTTAAATCTGCCATATTAATGATACAAGACAACAACCAATACCTAATCAGATTTAGAAAAGATATTACGTTTTTAAACAAAGCCATCATTAAGCAAAAACTAGAGTCGCTACCCGACAACTCTTATGTGTTAATTGATATTAAAAAAGCAGACTTTATTGACAAAGATGTAATTGATGAAATAAATGACTTTTTATGTCACGTTCATTTAAAAAATATTTCTGTTTCGTTTAGCTTACACGAATACAATCCCAATCATTTGCTCATTAATTATACAAAAAAATGAAAATTTACGAAAAATTACTTTTAGAAAATAAGGCTTGGGCAGAGGAGCGTAAAATTGATGACCCTGGATTTTTTTCCAGGCTTTCTGAAATTCAAACACCTGATTTTTTATGGATTGGTTGTAGCGATAGTCGTGTGCCAGCCAACGAAATCACAAATACCCAGCCTGGCGAAATATTTGTACACAGAAATATTGCCAACATGGTAGTACATACCGATGTTAATTTATTAAGTGTGTTAGATTATGCAGTTACCTATTTAAAAGTTAAGCATGTAATTGTATGCGGACACTATGGTTGTGGTGGTGTTAAGGCAGCCATGTCTAATCATAGCTACAATAAAATATTAAACATGTGGCTTAAAAATATTAAAGATGTATACAGGTTTCATAAAACAGAACTTGATACGCATACTACCGAAGAAAGTAAGTTTGACCGCCTTGTAGAATTAAATGTACAAGAACAGGTTTTACAATTATCTAAAACATCTATTATTCAAAAAGCATGGCAAAATGAACAAAGGCCACACTTACATGGTTGGGTGTACGGCTTAAAAGATGGTATCATCAAGCCAGTATTTGAAATGGAAGCTTGTTCAGAAATAGACCCTTTATATAAATATGATGACTTATAAGAAAATTTCACCAATTGCAGCTGCTAGGAAATTAGTGGCCGTTTTACAGCTCGACAAAAAAGAAGTGTCAGCAATTTATATTTATGCCATTCTTGCCGGCTTAGTACAACTTGTTACGCCCCTCGGTATCCAAAGTATTATTGGATTTGTAATGGCTGGAGCACTGTCTACATCTATTGTGGTGCTCATTACAGTAGTTGTATTAGGCGTTTTTTTAAACGGCCTTTTTCAAATCAGGCAACTCCAGATTATTGAAAAAATCAAACAAAAAATTTATACCAGGGATGCCTTAAGCTTTGCGCACAAAATTCCGCATTTGAATATTGAAAAGCTAGACAACTATTATTTACCAGAACTTGTCAATAGGTTTTTTGATACCATTACTTTACAAAAAGGTATCGAAAAGATTTTACTAGAAATACCTGCAGCTTTTATTCAGATTTTATTTGGTATCATTCTACTATCTCTTTACCACCCAGTGTTTATTGCATTTGGTATTGTACTTGTGGTGCTTTTGTATGTTATACTTGCGACAACGCTGCCTAAAGGTTTTACCAAAAACCTACTAGCTAGTGACTATAAATACAAAACGGCAGCATGGTTACAAGAACTAGCAAGGGTTGTAAAAACCTTTAAGTACGCTAAAAAAACATCTTTACATATCGATAAAACAGATGATTTAGTAAGTAATTATTTAATTGCACGCACAAGTTATTTTAAAATTTTATTGACACAGTTTTGGAGTCTTGTTGCGTTTAAAATTATCATAACGGCAGCCATGTTAATTGTAGGTGTTTATTTGTTACTCAATCAGCAAATCAATATTGGACAATTCATTGCAGCAGATATCGTAATTCTAGCAGTTATTAGTTCGGTAGAAAAATTAATTTTAACTCTAGACAAAGCATATGACACATTAACTGCCATTGAAAAATTAGATAAAATTAAAAGTGCCGAATTAGAAAGTGCAGGTACTGATATAATTGCTGGATCAAATGGAATGAAAATAGATTTTAAAAATGTTTCTTTCAATTATCCAAATGGCAAAAACGTATTAACCGATATTAATGTAGAAATACAGTCTGGCGAAAAAGTATTGATTGTGGGCAACTCTGGATCAGGAAAATCAACCTTATTACGCTTACTTACTGGAACCTACACAAATTTTGCTGGCGCTATAAGAATTAATAATATAGCCTTAGGTAGTTATTCCATTGACTCTCTAAGGTCTAGTACCGGGGTACTAATAAGTCAACAAGACATTTTCCAAGGCACTATACGAGATAATATCACCATGGGTGATACTAGTATTACCAATGAAGAATTATACCAACTTACAAAATCTACTGGACTCGAATCATTTATTGGAGAACTGGAAATTGGTTTTGACACTGACATTGATCCAGCCGGCAAAAAACTTCCAGAAAAAATCAAACAAGGGATTCTATTAGCAAGAGCACTGTTTTGTAGAAAAACATTGTTGCTGTTAGAAAATCCGTTTGATGGTTTAGAATTAAACACCATAGAATCCGTAAAAGAAATGATGGCGAAATTAGAAAATGTGACAATGCTAGTTACTGCTGGAAATAATGCACATCAAGAAATTTTTGATAAAATTATTTATCTAGAAAATGGATCAGTGGTTTCATTTCAAAGTAAAAATAAATAAGAATGAAAGCTTATAACAATATTTATCAAATAGAGAAAGAGAACAGAATTACTAGAGTATTTGTTATTCTATTAATTGTCATGGTTATAATTTTGTTTTTGCCATGGACCCAAAACATTAGAGCGAAAGGAAGTATCACCACGCTACAACAGGAACAAAGAAGACAAGAAGTCAATACCATTATTGCGGGTAAGGTAGTAAAATGGTGGGTTAAAGAGGGAGATGCAATTAAGGCAGGCGATACCATCATGCAATTAAGTGAGGTAAAGGTAGAATATTTAGACCCTCAGTTATTAGAAAAAACGAGGGCTCAAATTCAAGCTAAAGCTGCTGCTATAGAGGGTTACACCAGAAAAGGTGAAATGGCTAGCAAACAAGAGCGGGCACTCGCAGAACTTCAGCTCATTAAATTAGATCAACTTAAAATTAAACAACAGCAACTTCAGTTAAAACTAATTTCAGATAGTATTGAATTGGTTGCGCAAATCAATGAATTACAGGTTACCAAAAGACAAATTGATGCAGCTAAAAACATGTTAGATAGTGGCGTAATTTCACTCGTAGACTTTGAAAGAAGAAAAGTGAATTATCAAAATGCATTTGCTAAAAAAACAGCGGCAGAAAACAAGTATGCACAATCAAAACAAGAAACCCTGGCATTATTATTTGAACAAAGCAGTATTTTACAGGACTACAATGATAAAATTGCAAAAGTAAATGGCGATAAATTCACAGCAAGTGCAGACCAGGCAGTTGGCATGGGCGATCTTGCAAAACTTGAAAATAACTACGCCAATTATGATGTGAGAAACAAACTCTACTACATCATTGCACCTCAAACCGGACAAATTACTAAAGCAAAAAAAGCGGGTATTGGGGAATACGTTAAAGAAGGAGAAATGATTGTGGAAATTGTCCCTAAAGATATTAAATACGCCGTAGAACTATTTATAGACCCAATGGACTTACCCCTCATTAGCAAGGGTCAAAAAGTGAGGTTTATTTTTGATGGCTTCCCTGCTATCGTATTTAGCGGATGGCCCAATAGTTCATATGGTACCTTTGGTGGTGTTATCACTGTAATTGAAAACGGTATCAGTGACAATGGAAAATTTAGAGTTTTAGTTTCTGAAGACTATTCCGATAGCCCATGGCCTAAACAATTAAAATTTGGTGGAGGCGCCAATGGCATTGCACTCTTAAATGATGTTAGCATTGGCTATGAACTTTGGAGAAATATAAACGGTTTCCCACCAGAATATTATCAAGCAAAAGTTGAAACGACGAAAAAATGAGGTATCTAAAGCAAATATTACTGCTCCTATTGATATGTACAAAGGGATTTGGTCAAAGGCTTACCTATACTGAATTTATAGATCAAGTTAAAAAAAACCATCCCCTTAGTAAACAGGCAAAGATTGTTGTTGAGAAAGCAAGTGCCGATGCTATGACTGCTCGGTCAAACTTTGATCCCACTGTTGGCTTTCAATCTGACATGAAAACCTTTGATGGTAAAAATTATTTCAATTACCAAAACACGGAATTAAAAATTCCTACATGGGCTGGAATAGACATCAGTACAGGGATTGAAAGTAATAAAGGACAATTTTTAAATAGTGAAGTATCTAAAGGACAAAGTAGCTACTTGGGCATAAGCGTGCCAGTCATTAAAAATTTAGTGATTGACAAAAGAAGAGCTGCTGTGTTACAAGCCAAAAACTTAATACTAGCCAGCGAGCAGGAAAAACAATCGATCGTCAACAACCTCTTATTAGATGCTAGTTTACAATACTGGAAATGGGCTGCTCAATACCAACTTCTTAAACTATATAAACAATACGTAGTCACTTCAAGTAATAGATTTAACATTACCAAAATTGCATTCAATAATGGAGAAAGGGCTTCACTTGACACACTAGAAGCACTTACACAATTACAGCAATTAAAAATTTTAGAAAACGACGCTGATTTACTTTTTACCAACGCAGGCATAGAACTATCCTATTTTTTATGGGACAATCAGGACAGTGCCCTACAGTTAAGTCCTACCATGATACCTGATACATTAGATAGTAAACAAATTTCTATCGAAAGCAGTATTGCCGACTTAATTAGTTTATCCATTCTACAAAATCCTGAAGTGCGCGCCTACGAGTATAAAATCAATAATTTACTCATTGATAAGAAATTGAAATTTCAGTCACTGCTTCCCATGTTAAATGTAAAAACCAACATTTTAAACCAAAACTACAACGTATTTAAAGATGCAGGTTCACAGTTTTACCAGAACAACTATAAGTTTGGTGTAGATTTTAAAATGCCGTTGTTTTTAAGAGAAGGACGCGGAGAATACCGAAAAGCAAAACTAAAAATAGAAGAAACGAACTTAGCTTTTGCTGCCAAAAAAATTGAGGTTCAAAACAAAGTAAAAACCTACAGCAACGAAAACTTTTTCCTAAAAAATCAATTGGAAACACTTTTCACCATCAACAACAATACAGGTGCACTTCTGAAGGGTGAACTCATAAAGTTTTACAATGGAGACAGCAATTTATTTGTTGTTAATGCCCGCGAAAACAAGGTAATTGAAACTGCAGAGAAACTCATTTCCCTGCAGTTCAAAATTGTGAAATCTTATTACGGACTTAAATGGGCTAGTGGCACCATTAATCAATAAGCGAAGCGTGCGGCAATTGTAAAGCTTTACACTTTTCATTAAAGTTTTTAATATCCACTTCAATAAATTTATTGAATTGCGCTTTGTATATATACCACTCATCACGTAGTTCCTTAAACCTATTTACATGTCCTGATGTAACATGAGGGGTGTTGGTGTCCAATTCGCCTCTTAAAAAAATGTAATTAGCACTTAACTTGTTTACAAAATTGATTACATCATCGTTAGACTCAGACTTTGTTTGTATAAGCTTTTCTTCCCAGTCGTTTATTTTAGTATTGATTGAATCCGCAAGCGCTACAATACTTTTATACAGATCCTTATTTTCAATACGGTCGATAATACCATTTAACTGATTTTGCATATCACGCATGCGCACTACTGCTACATGAATATCGTTTACATCTGTAGCAATATTTTGTAATAAACTAGCCTGCTCCTCGTAATCTGCAGCAGTAGCCTTAATACGAGGATCTGCAAGCACTTGGAAGGTCTGTTCAAAAACCAACGTATCTATGTGAAGTGCTACTTTATAAGTACCCGGAACAACGCGTGCACCATCATAGCTTCCTTCTATAAATACACCAGGAATAGATGCGATAGATTCCCCGCGTAAATCCCAAACAAAACGGTTTAAGCCAGCATGTACAGTTAGTTCAGGATCGTTTTCGTTTTTATTGTTGCTGGTTTTATTGCTTGGCGCATTTGCATAAAACGTTCTAACCACTTTTCCGTTAGGATCAGAAAAAACAAGTTTAGCTTTTTTGGTTGCACTATCTGCTGCATGTACTGTGTAATAAACAACGGCACCACTTGCTTGATTTGCGCCAAGGGTGCTAATAGCTTTACCGTTTTTATCCATTAAATTACTGTAATCCAAAACACTACCACCTGAAATACGGTGTACATTACTTACAGCAAATAAATGGTTTGCTGCCGTGTCTTTATTGTACTTTCTAATGGGTTCAAGATCATCTAATATCCAAAAAGCTCTGCCTTGTGTAGAAGCCAACAAATGATTTTCATGCACTTTTAAATCAGTAATTGGAACCACCGGTAAATTCAATTGAAGTTGCTTCCAATTTTCTCCTCCGTTATATGAAATATAAAATCCTGTTTCTGTGCCTGCATATAAAATTTTAGGATTCGAAGGGTCTTCTCTCACAACTCTTACAAAAGCACCATAAGGTATGCCATTTGAAATTTGCTTCCAGCTTACACCATAATCATTTGTTTTATAAATGATGGGCGTGAAATCATTCACCTTATATTTATTTACGGCGATATAAGCAGTACCCTTGTTAACACTAGAAACTTCGATGGCATTTATCAACGATTCATCTAAATTTTTTGGCGTAATGTTTGTCCAGTTGTTTCCACCATCTTTTGTTAGGTATACTAATCCATCATCACTACCAGTATAAATTATCCCTTTTTCATTTTCTGATAATGCTACATAACTAATGGTACAATAGTTTTCACCACCTGCACCTTCATTGGTATAAGGAACGCCACTAATGCCCATTTTAGTGGTATCGTGTTTTGTTAAATCTGGTGAAACTGCTTTCCAGGTTTTTCCTAAATCGGTTGTTTTAAATAAAATATTTCCAGCATGGTAATAAGCACCCAGTTCTAAAGGATCATACACAATAGGGGCATTCCAATTGAACCTGTACTTCATATCTTTTGGCTGAAGTGCTTGGTATTGCACCGGATGCTCCATAATATTGACGCCCTCTTTGGTAACATTATTATACGCTTCAATAGTTCCCTGATAAGACCCTCCCATGGTAATTACCGGATTGTTAGGGTCGAATGCTACAAACGCAGATTCACCACCCGCGGTACTTGTCCAATCTTTATCTGAAATACGGTAACCATTGGTTACGCGGCTTGCCATTTTAATTGAACTATTATCTTGTTGACCACCGTATAAATTATACGGGAATAAATGGTCGGCATTGACACGATAAATTTGCGAAGTAGGTTGGTTAGCCTGGGTAGACCAAACTTTACCAGTATTAAATGTTACAGCAGCACCACCATCATTGGCCACAATCATATTGCTGCTATTTTTTGGATGAATCCAAAGTTGGTGATAATCGCCATGGGTTCCACCCATATTGCTCCATGTTTTCCCGCCATCAGCAGAGCGTAATCCTGGCGAGTTTAATACATACACCACATTTTCATTTTGTGGATCTGCAAACACTTCGATATAATACCAAGCGCGCTGTGTTAAGCGGTGATCTTTACTAATTCTATTCCAATTTTTTCCCGCATCGTTAGAAACAAAAAGTCCACCCAATTCTTTTTCGGTATCACTTTCAACTAAAGCATATACTTTTTCAGGATTAGCCCTAGAAACTGACACGCTCATTTTACCGAGTGCATTTGGTAATCCATTTTCAATTTTATTCCAGGTAAGCCCAGCATCGGTAGATTTATACAAACCACTTCCTGGACCTCCACTTTTAATCTCCCATGGCAATCTTTGGTATTCCCACATAGCAGCATATAGGATGCGCGGGTTGGTCATGTCCATCGCTAAATCAGCACACCCCGTGTTATTATCAACAAATAAAACTTTATTCCAGTGTGCACCGCCATCCACAGATTTATAAACACCACGATCTGCAGAAGGGCCATGTGTTGCACCTTGTGCGGCTACATAAACGATATCGGGATTTGAAGGATCAATACGTATCCAAGATATTTGACGCGTTAATTCGAGTCCCATATGCTTCCATGTTTTTCCCGCATCTGTAGATTTGTAAACACCATCACCATAAGAACTCATCACACCTCTAGGCGCATGTTCTCCCATACCTACATATACTACATTTGGATCAGACTCTGCAACAGCTACTGCACCTACACTTCCTGTTTTAAAAAATCCATCAGATATATTATTCCATGTTTGTCCTGCATCTTCTGTTTTCCAAACACCACCACCTGTGGTACCCATATAATAGGTTAGTTGATTTTGCACGACGCCTGTTGCAGTAACAGATCTACCTCCACGAAGTGGTCCAATATTTCGCCACAACAAATTATTAAAATGCGAAGGCACTAAATTTTCTTCTACTACAGTTGCGGCTTGCGTTTTTGAAACCGCTTTTTTTTGTGCTTGAACGAAAGAGGTACATGCAATGATAGATGCAACTGCACCCATTAAATACTTTGAAAACATAGGAGATATTTGATGAGAAATTAATAAAATAAATAACGCTTGGCACTATTACGCCAGCCAGCCTGACTTTCGTAATCAACAAAATATATTTTAACGTCTGCTTGACTTTCGTAATCTACAAAAAAGATTTTCTTTTTTGATTGTGAAGCATAGGAGGTAAAAAACCATTTGCCGTTATTGTCACCAGCCTGGCTCTCATATTTGACCTTGTATACTTTAAGATCTGCCTGACTTTCGTATTTAACAACAAAAACCTTTACATCTGCTTGTGACGCGTAGTCTACTGCAAATATTTTTTGCGCTTTTAAAGTACCTACAAATGCGAATAGAAAAATGAGTAAGCCAAATTTTTTCATAGCGATAAATTTAGGCCTTCAAGTTATAAATATTCCGGCACAATCGTTTATTTCACCACTATCTCATCTGCAAAAATCCAAGCACCCGTACCCGCCGCATGATGCCAATAGGGTGGCGACTTCATATTTTTTCCGGTAACTCTAATAAACCTTGCCTTTTGGCTTTTTGAACTGGTAGCAAAAACTTGTATGTCATTCACTTTGCTGGTTTTTACTAAAGGAAATACATTATCGACAGTTTGGATCGGTGTATAGTTAATTCCGTCCTCCGAAGCTTCAAATGTAACCGCTGTAGGAAAAAACACCACATGATTGGTCACCTGTAAAAAAGACACGGAAACTTCGGAGAAATTGGTAACTGTACCCAGGTCAATGGTAGCTTTCATATCATCTAAAAAACCCAGCCAATTGGCATAAAAGCTCCAGCCACCAAAAGCGCCATCTGTAAGGGCTTGTGGGTCTTCTTTGGCATATTTAACCGGCTTTATGGCTAGGGTTACCTTGCTATTTTTGGCCTTATTTACCTCTTTGGCACTAGCTATTAATTTTTGATACCCTTGTAAATAATCGGTTAAGGGTAAACCCATTTCATTGATAATTTTTATACCCTGAGCGCCTGTAGCGGTTGTAAAACGATCCACACGTTGTTGAATTGATGTAACGTCAGAGAGTGGAAAAGATGCTTTATTTAATCGGTAAAATTCGAGGGTTGCAAAATCAAGTCCAATGCGCGCTTCATTTACACGCGCTTGTAATGCTGCATTACCTGAAGTAATATTTGTAGCACTATCAAAAAGTGCGTTATACTGCTTTAATTTTTGCTCGCTTAACCAGGTTTCAAAGCCCTGTGCAGGATCACCATATAAGAACAAATAAAATTTTGGTGTTTCTTTTATCGCGGCATGTAAATCATTTAAATACTTAACAATAAAAGGAGATGCTACTCCGTAATAATTGTTTGAAAACTCCTGAAGCAGGTTTGCATAATTTAATTTAGGGTTCCATAAAAATTTTGAAAGCAACCAACTGCGTAGCTCAAAAAATTCGGAAGGATTATGACTGTGCTGTTCAAAAATCCAATTGGCATTGTTGTCTACAAATAAATTAATATTAGGCTGAAGCGTTTCTAAATTTGGAAATGGTGCTAAAAAATTTGTGAACTGCGTGGTGTAATCCCAAATTTGAATGGTTGCACCAATGGCACCCCATGCTTTTAAGTCTGACTCAAAATCTTTGCATTTATCTGCAATAGGGCCACTTCTATCACACTCAATAGAACAAAGTGTAACTAAAACATTTTTTTCTGGCTTTATATGTAGTGGTGCTTTTCTGGTGTACTGATACGCCAGTGTTGCAATCGTTTTATTTGGAAAGTCTTTGGCAATGCGGTTTACAAGGGTTATCATGGTTCCAGAAGGAGAACCTTCGTAAGCATCTATGGCTGCACATTTATCACAAGTACAGTATTGTGTGTTGTCATCTTGGCTCACCGATAAAACAGAAGCCGAAGGTCTTCGATTAAAAAATGCAGCTACAGAATCTTTGATAATTTGATACACCGTGTCGTTGGATAAACAAAGTTGTGTGGGCTGTCTTTTATTTTTTACGAGCGCATAAAAAGTAGGATGGTTTTCAAAAAAGTTTTTTTCTGGCAAAAACTTATTAAAGGTATGCACGCGTGCTTCCGGTACAAATTTTGGAAACCCTTCGAGGGTTACTCTTCTTTTTGCAGCAAAAGAAGGATTATCATAAAATAATTTTGAATGCACCGTTCTTGTTAAAACAGCTGGCGTATAATGATAATCTGCTGTAACAATTATGTTTTTTGTTGTTGGTATTTTTTCGACTGTTGGTGATAAAAATTGACAGCCTAAAAATTCTTCTAATAAAACGTATACTGTTTCGAGTGTTTGATAGGGTGTAGCGCCTGTTATTTGTAGCGTATTATTTGTGCTTGTAATAGAATATTCTTTTTTAATAAGTGCAGCGTAATTTGGACAAGCACGACCAATATAAATCACCGGATTTGAAGTGCTTTTTTTTGACACAACTGGAATTCGCGCACCTGCGATTTTAAAAATATAATCACTTAACTCAGTAGCGGCTAAACGCTCGTCGCTATCTGCATTTTCAGCAATTTGAATAACCGATTTTGAACTTCCTTGTTGCACCAATGTAAAACTAGCACTAGGGGCTTTTTGAGCATTTGCTTGAATGCCATTAAAAGAAAGTAAAAGCACGAATAAAAATGAAAATGTAGCTCGAACGAATAACTGCATGTGTATGATTTTAGATACCCTAAATTTAAATTATTTCAATAACTCAATTCTAACCTTTTTTAAGCCTATTTGAACCGGTTAAAAAATAATTAATGGGCTCATTTAATAGTGGCGTAAATTAACTGCAAATAAAAATTCATGAAAAAAATATTGTTCGTATTTGCAGTGCTATGTTCAAGTGTTTTACTTGCGCAAGATGTATTTTACTTTACTAGCGGATTAGCTTCCGGAAAAACACACCAATATGGTAGAGAAGCTATGTATTCCGACGCCCTCGCTTATAGCTTGTACAAGGGAGAAAGTAAACCACAGGAAGGATTACCTGTTTCGAGTGGCGCAAATACCAACTGGACAAGTATTAAAGCAGACAGTGCGCACAACTTTAGAAGCCAAGCACTTGCCAATGGTTATTTATACCTACAATACAATGCAGCAAAGGCTGGAACAGCTGTGTTTATTGGCACAGGGCATTCTATGGTGTTTATCAATGGCGCGCCGCATGCGGGTGATATGTACCGTTATGGTTGGATGTACATTCCTATTCAGTTAAAAAAAGGGATCAATGAATTTTATATCCGCGCTGCTGGGGCAGGCAGGTTTGCTTCTGTAAAAGCCATGTTAGATTTTTCATTTAAGCCCGTACAATTAAGTACCAAAGATGCTACACTTCCATTTTTTATTGAAGGAGAAAATGTTTCTAAAAAATGGGCAGGCCTTGTTGTAGTCAATAGTTCTAAAAATAATACGGCAGGCATGCGGATTACAGCAGCGGTCGACGATCAAAAAATAGAAACCAGTATTGCAAATATCGCTCCACAAATAGCAAGAAAAGTAGCCGTAGAAATTCCAGTTCCAAAAAATACAACAAAAGGAAGCTACCGGGTTTCACTTACTTTAATGGTCAACAACCAAATCATTGACACTACATCTGTTGTAGTAACTGCAGTAAAAAGTAATGAACATGCTTCGCATACATTTATTAGTACAATAGACGGATCTGTTCAGTATTATGCAGTAGCGCCTCAGGCCAACGACAATAAAAATAATCCAAGTTTATTTTTATCGGTGCATGGCGCAGAGGTAGAAGCCATTTCTCAAGCAAGAGCCTACAAGCCTAAACAAGAAGGACCCATCGTAGCACCTACCAATAGAAGACCTAGAGGTTTTAACTGGGAAGATTGGGGTAGACTCGATGCACTAGAAGTTTTTGAAATTGCTAAAAAAACATACCAGCCAAACCCACAAAATATTTATTTAACAGGACACTCGATGGGCGGTCATGGCACTTGGTATTTAGGTGCTACCTACCCTGGAAAGTGGGCTGCTATTGCGCCTTCGGCTGGCTATCCAACCCTTGCTGCGTATGGTTCACACGATGGTCTGGTTCCCAACGATACAAGTACGCCTGTTAAAAAAATATTAACCAGAGCAAGTACACCAAGCAATGTTTTAGGCATGGTCAATAACTACAAAGCGAATGGTGTTTACATTTTTCATGGTGATGCAGACGAAACCGTTTCGGTAAACTATGCTAGACAAATGAAAAAAGTATTGGCCGAGTTTCATCCTGATTTTAGTTACTACGAATACCCAGGAGGTTCACATTGGTTTAGTGACGAGAGTGTAGACTGGGCTCCTATTTTTGATTATTTCAAAAGACATACCATTCCAGTTAGCAGTAAAGTAAATGTGATTGATTTCACGCTTCCTTCTACTGCTATTACCAATACCTATCATTGGTTACAAGTGTTACAACAAACAAAAAGTTTTGACTATAGCCGCGTGCAACTTACGCGCAATATGAAAACAAAAAACATTACAGGTACCACTACCAATATTAATGCTGTTGCTATTGATACCAAAGATTTTACTGTTGGTGATACGGTTACTGTTGTATTAGACGGTAATCAGTTAACACATATTGTTAATGGTACTGCGCTAGTTTTGGAAAAAAATACAACTTGGAATAAAGGAACCTCACCATCTCTCACCAATAAAGGCATACAAAGAAATGGTGGATTAAAAGAAGCATTCAACCATAACATGGTTTTTGTATACGCCACACATGGAACAGAAGCAGAAAATAATTGGGCACTACAAAAAGCAAAATATGACGCTGAAACATGGTACTATAGAGGCAACGGTTCTGTAAGTTTAATTGCAGATAAAGATTTTACGACTGCTGCTTATCAAAATCAAGGTGTTATTTTATATGGTAACGAAACAACCAATACCGCAGCAGCGGCACTCCTTACCAATTGTCCAATTAAAGTAACTACCGGAAAAATTGTAATGGGAAACACCGTTTTTGAAGGTCAAGACTTAGGTGCTTACTTTATGTACCCAGCACAAAACAATGGTATTACAAGCGTTGCACTCATTGGTGGCACTGGTGTACAAGGCATGCAAGCCGCAGATGCCAACCAATATTTTAGTGGTGGAAGTGGCTTCCCTGACTTTATGGTTTTTTCACTTGATATGCTTATTAAAGGCGAAGACGGTATTAAAGCAGTGGGCTATTTTAACAATGACTGGAGTTTAGGTAAGGATTTTTATATTAAAAAGTAAAGAAGGATGAAAAAAATAGTATTTGCTATTTCGTTAATACTCGTAGGATTTATTGCTGTAGCACAAAAGCAAGTTAGTATCATTCCAGAGCCGCAATTTTTGAAAGTAAATAATGGAAATTTTACTTTTTATAAAAACACGCAGTTTATAGCACCAGCTAGTTGGAAACCGATTGCAAAATATGTACAGCAAATTACAAGTACATCTATTAGCACGCTTCCAAAAGGAAATACGCGCATAGTATTTAAAGAGAATAAAAATTTAGCAAGTAGCGAATACACTTTAACAGTTTCTGCAAGTACCATTACGATTTCTGCAAAAGATTATGCTGGCGCGCTCTATGGTGCACAAACCATTGTTCAGCTTTGGTATACCAGTTCTACCCCAAGTCGTATTGCCTGTATAACGGTAAAAGACAAGCCCAGATTCGAATACAGGGGTCTTATGTTAGATGTATCTCGAAATTTTTATCCGGTATCTTTTATCAAAAGCTTAATGGATGTTTTAAGTATTTATAAAATTAATAACCTGCATTTACACTTAACCGATGGTGCAGGTTGGAGACTTGAAATAAAAAAATACCCACTCTTAACAAAGCAGGCTGCATTTAGAACACACAAAACATGGAAGGAGTGGTGGAAAAATGGAATGGGTTATTTACAAGAAGGAGATCCGTTAGCATACGGAGGTTATTACACACAAAATGATGCAAAAGACATTGTGGCATACGCTGCAGCAAAAGCCATCAACGTTATTCCAGAAATTGAAATGCCAGGGCACTCCGATGAAGTGCTAGCAGCCTATCCAAATCTAGCTTGTGATAGTGTTAAAGGTAGAAGCGGCGAATTTTGTATTGGAAACGATTCGACATTCACTTTTATGCAGGACGTAATTACAGAAGTGATGGGGTTATTTCCTTCAAAATATATTCATATTGGAGGTGATGAAGCCGCAAAAGGGCACTGGAAAAAATGTACAAAATGTCAAAAGCGCATTCGTGATAATAACCTAAAAGATGAGGATGAACTCCAAAGCTATGCCATCAAAAGAATGGAAAAATTTATCTCTAGTAAAGGGCGTTACCTACTAGGCTGGGATGAAATATTAGAAGGTGGCCTTGCCCCAGGTGCCCGCGTGATGAGCTGGAGAGGGGAACAAGGTGGTATTGATGCAGCAAGACAAAACCATGATGTTATTATGACCCCTGGTGGCACTTGCTACTTTGATAAATACCAACAAAATCCAGCTGGAGAACCAGAAGCCATTGGTGGATTTTTACCACTTCAAAAAGTGTATGAATATGAGCCGATGCCCACAGTACTTGAAAAAGAAAAACAGCAGTATGTAAAAGGTGCGCAGGCCAATTTATGGACCGAATACGTACCTACGCAGGAGCATGCGGCATATATGATTTTCCCACGCATCATTGCGTTAAGCGAAGTGGTGTGGAGTAATCCGTCTGCTAAAAATTGGGCACAGTTTCAAGAAAAATTAACCGCTCATTACAAATTACTACAAGCATTTAATATCAATTATTGTAGACCATCTAATAGAGTGGATATTACCACAACCATTGATACTGCGTCTCGCGCTGCGCGCGTTAGTTTTAATAGTGAGCAGTTTAAACCAACCATCTATTATACCACCAATGGAACAGCACCCACCACTGCTTCCAATATATATTCAACGCCATTTTTAATTGATTCAAAAGCAACAATTAAAGCTGCCATTATTAATGCAAAAAAATCAGCCCCGGATTCGGTGCTCATTAATTTTCATAAAGCATTTAATAAACCCGTAACCTACAATATACCTTATAGTAAAGGTTATCCTGCTGATGGTGCGCGCACACTTGTGAACGGATACCGAGGAACTTTAACCTACCAAGATGGGCAGTGGCAGGGTTTTATCACCAATATGGACGTTGTAATTGATTTACAAAAAATTGATACAATAAGTTTGGTGCAAGCAAATTTTATGCAAATTATTGGACCTGGTGTTTATATGCCTAAATATATTGAAGTACAAACATCCGTAGATGGTATCAATTATACCAATCAGGGTAGAGACAACAATACGATATCTCCTACAGAAAGTAGTTTACTCTTTAAAGATTTTAAAATACAAATGAAACCAACAGCCACGCGCTATATTAAGTTTATATCGAAACTTCAAAGCGGCTTTCAATTTATCGATGAAATTATTGTAGAATAAAAAAGCGGCTCCCAATTACTAGAAAAGGGAGCCGCTTTACTTTTTTACTCATTAGTATTTTGTAACACCAGGCACCGGCACTGGATAGAATCCGTCAGGCCCAGGATTAACAGGCGCTGCAGCATCAAATGCATACACCGAAGGGTGTAAATTAAGACCAGAGTTAATCGCTTTATCCCAATCTATAATTTGTCCACTATACGTAGCCATTCGGCCTAAAATAGATGTCATAGTTGAGTATGCGCCATTTTCTGCATCGGCATATTTATACTCACCTTTTGCAATCGCTGCAAAAAGTTCGTCATGCTCAGTTTGATATGGATTACGCTCTTTAGATTTATCAAATTGAAATATTGTTTTGCCGCGTAAATCTGTGATACGCGCTGCATCGCAATATATTTTTCCCTTAGTACCTACAAGTAGTTCATCTACTTTACTTGAAGTCCCTGGCATATGTCTACACTGAGAATTTAAAATAGATCCATCGGCGTAATGAAACTCTACATAGTGATGGTCAAATATTTCACCATGCTCTTTTGATTTTCTTACTTGTCGTCCACCAAAGCCTTGCGCTTTAACAGGATACCCGCCTTTAAACCAGTTGATCACATCTAAATTGTGAATATGCTGCTCTGTAATATGATCACCGCAAAGCCATACAAAATAATACCAGTTACGCATTTGGTATTCCATTTCTGTTTGACCTGCTTTACGTGGTCTTGTCCATACGCCATCATTATTCCACCAAGCTTGCATCGATGTAATATCTCCAATCATATCTTTTTTTGCAAAAAGCGCGCGGTATGAATCTTGGTAATGTCTTTGAAGACCTACTACCACATTTAATTTCTTTTGTTTTGCAATTTTAGCAGCTGCTAAAACCCTTTGCACGCCTGCAGGATCTGTAGCTACCGGCTTTTCCATAAATATATGTTTGCCTTGCTTTACGGCTTCTTCAAAATGAATGGGTCTAAAACCTGGAGGGGTTGCAAGTATAACAACATCTGCAAGTGGTATGGCTTTTAAATAACCATCAAAGCCTACAAATTTTCTTTCTTCTGGAACATCAAGTGTGCCTTTTGTACCAGCGCCAGCACTAGCAAGTTCTCCACTTACATTTTTGTAACATTCATCTAATCGGTCTCTAAAAGCATCCGCCATCGCAACAATTTTTACATTTTGTTTGCTCATCAATGCTTGAACGGCAGCGCCTGTTCCACGTCCGCCGCAACCAATAACGGCTACTTTGATAACGTCATCAGAACCAGAAAAAAAGTTAGCGTTGGAAATTAGGGGTGCAGCTGCAATAGCACCTGCTAGCATCGAACCTTGTTTTACAAAGTCTCTGCGTTTGTCATGAAAAGATGAATTTGACATATGGCTGTTGTTTTTATTTTATTAAATAGGTGGTATAAAATTGTTGCGCTTGTTCAGGAGTTGGTTGTTGTAATGGTCGCACGAGTCTAATGCCTACATCTGTAGCTTCTGTGAGCCACCATTTACTTTTTGGGATTTGTGGATCACGCCTATTCCAAATAGGATCTGATTTAATGCGTTTGCCATTTCTGCAAGTATTGGCATCCGATAAATACGATCCGCCGCGTAACACTTTTGGATACACGCCTTGCGTAGGCGGAACCATGGGGTTGTTTAATTCGATGCTAGCATATCTACCCGGTAAATAATGATCCGTGGTCCACTCCATTAAATTACCAAGCATATCGTAAAGTCCCCAAGCATTGGGTAATTTTTGAGCCACTTTTTGGTATTTGTTAGTACTGTTTTTTTGAAACCATGCATATTTAGTGAGCAGGTTAGGGTCTGTTCCAAAATAGTATGGGGTAGTTGCTCCCGCTCTGCTTGCATATTCCCATTCGGCTTCTGTAGGTAGTCTATAAAAAATACCTGTTTGTTTATATAGCCATTTGCAAAACATAAGTGCTGCATACTGCGACATACTATTGGCAGGGTAGCCTCCCTCTTTACCCATACCCCAGGTTAAATCTACATATTGAGGACTAGGTCTAGTGATAGCATCTACATCAGAATTTTGAGAAGTTGTTTCGTCTTTTAAAAAAACATCAAATACATCACGGGTTACTTCTGTCGCACTCATCCAAAATGCATCTAGTGTAATTTCTTTTTGAGGCGTTTCGTCGGTATTGATTTTTGGAGATGTTATTGTGGAACCCATCTTAAATTGTCCGGCAGGAATAGGCACCATTGCAAAACGCAAATTACTTACAGGTAATTTTTGCTCATACTTTTCAAAATTTACACTCGTTTGTTGGGCAGATGCACCAAAAGCAATAAAACAAAATATGACTGCAAAAAAATTCTTGAACACAATTAAAATTTAGAATTAGGAAGTTATGAATTTTTTATAATAGCTACAACAATTATTGTTCTAGGTAGCTATCAAATTTTCCAAAACTAACTTTATGAATCCTTCCATTTTGTAATGTAGTAATGAGTACTTCAGATTTGTACTTTTTTGCCAATATTTTAACCTGATTAAGTGTTAGGATGCTACAAGCCGTTGCTAACCAATCTGCAGTTGTTGCAGACGGGGCAACCACGGTTACATTCCGCTGAAAAGTAACGCCATAGCCGGTTCTAGCATCAATGATATGCGCATACTTTTTACCCTTATGTAACATATATTGATATGCATCACCAGACGTTGCAACTGCCTTATTGGATAAGATGAGCTTTCGCTTCCATAATGCTTCCTGCTGCCCAGGTATGTTTATTCCTACGCGCCATCCCTTTTTATCTAACGGCGTACCAAAAGCAGCCATATCACCACCTGCATCTACTAGCGCATTTGTAATTCCAAATGATTGTAATAAAGCGAGTACTTTATCAGCAGCATATCCTTTAGCAATTCCACCCATATCTAGTTGCATGTTGGGTTGTAAAAACGTAATCGTTTGTGCACTGCTATCTAATAGAACTTTATTAAATCCAACAGATTTACGGGCTTCTTTGATTGCAGTGGCGTTAGGAAATTGTTGAGACTTACGTGCGTTTCGCCATAAACGGGAAAGTGGACCAACGGTAATATCAAAACTGCCATAAGAATTGTTGTAAGCCTGGCGTGCAGTAGAAAGCAGTTCCATTAAAATAGATGAAACTTTAGTGGGTTTTCCAACTGCCGCGTACCTAAGTTTAAATAATTCGGCACTGCTATCATAATCACTACAAATTAAATTAATAGAATCAATAAGTTTAAAACTTTGATACGCTGCGCTGTCTGCTATCTGTTTTGTTTTTGCATAGAGTACCAAATTAAATGGTGAGCCCATCTTTTGCATACTATACGCATATCTATTTTCTTGTGCTGCCGATATACATACCTGCACAAAAAATAACAAAAAGAAAATGAGCTTTTTCAAATAAAAGAAGTTTGCGTTCAAAAGATTTGTAATTTAGAAAAACTTTAATCGTGATTGGGAAAATTAAGCGGGTTTTATTGTATTTATTTGTTAGCTCCTTTTTATATGTGCTGATAACAAAGTTTGTGGATCCTCCCATCACCATCACACAGCTCACAAATGCATTTGGGCTTGGTTTAAAAAGAGATTATGTAAGTTGGGATGAACTGGGCTACCAGAGTAAACTAGCAGCTATTGCTAGCGAAGATCAACTATTTGCAGAGCATATTGGATTTGATTTCGACGCCATCGAAAAAAGCCTACGTCCAAAAAAGAAAAAGAAGAAAAGTAAAATTCCGTTAGGAGGAGGCGCCAGCACGATAACACAACAGGTTGCAAAAAATGTATTTTTATGGCAGGGAGGTTCTTATGATAAATACATTCGAAAAATTCCAGAAATCTATTTCACGTTTTTGATAGAGCTTATTTGGGGTAAAAAAAGAATTTTAGAAGTTTACTTGAATGTGATTGAAACCGGCCCAGGCTGTTTTGGCATGGAAGCTGCAGCCAGACATTATTTTAATAAATCAGCAAAATCGTTAACGCCT
>JAOASV010000202.1:6076-8168 GCA_030158535.1 Sediminibacterium sp. | reverse complement strand
CTCAAATTGTGCACACTCCTCAAATTCGGACCTAATATCTTGACCGTCAATGTTTCCATAAACACCACGTAGCGGCTTAATAGCCCGGAGTTCCTTTGCTACCTCATAGCTTCCAAAATCGCCAGCATGCCAGATTTCGTCGCAATCGGCAAAATGATGCGCTACTTTGGGGTCCAAACAGCTGTGGGTATCTGAAATAAGGCCTATCCGTTTCATGTATATATATTATCCGCGCGCAAACTACTCAATATTGGCATGTATGAACCTAATTTTTATTGTTGTGAAGGCTTTAGTATATTCGTAACTATATATAGTAATCGAAAAAGTAAATTATGAAAAAATTAGTACTCGCTTTATTTGTGTTTGCGTCATTTGCCGCAAATGCACAAGAAGCTCAAAATTTTACCGTTAGCGGTACCCTTCAAAATATTTCCTTACCTGTTAACAAGGTATACTATTCTTATAGAGCCGATGGCGTAACGGTAAGAGATAGTGTAGCTCCAGTAGGAGATAAATATAGTTTTTCTGGAAAAATAGCAGAGCCATTAATGGTAACCATTTTTGTACGTTATAAAAACGATGCTGAAGGAAAGCCTATTAAAATGTTTCAACCTCGTGACTATGCCTCTGTGTTTGTAGCACCAGGAAATATTCAAGTAAGTTCAATAGATTCTTTTAGTAATGTAAAAGTAAATGGATCCAAGGCCCATGAAGCCTACCTTGCTTTAACCGAAAAAACAAAACCGGTAAACGAAAAAATGCAAGCAGCTAATAAAGAGTATAGCGCTGCATATAAAGCAAAAGATTCTGCTGCTATGAAAACCTTGGATGCGACTTTTGATGCATTGGATGCAGAAATGAAAGAAGTATACAAAGGATATCTAGCTTCTAATAACAATTCTCCAATTGCCATGTTTGCGCTAGGTCAGATGGCTGGTTGGGATATCAATCCAGAAGTAGTGGAGCCTATTTATAAAGGTTTGTCTGAAGCGGCCCGCGCTACACCAAGTGGAAAGGCTTTTGCTGAAAAAATAGTAACTGCTAAAAAAACATCGGTAGGAGCTATGGCTATGGACTTTACCCAAAACGATACTTTAGATGTGCCTGTTTCTTTGTCAAGCTTTAAAGGCAAATATGTACTCATAGATTTTTGGGCTAGCTGGTGCGGTCCTTGCCGTCAAGAAAACCCAAATGTGGTGAAAGCATTTCAAACATATAATAATAAAGGCTTTACCGTGTTAGGTGTAAGTTTAGACCAACCGGGTGCAAAAGACAAATGGATAAAAGCGATTCATGACGACAAATTAACTTGGACCCAAGTGTCTGATTTAAAGTATTGGGACAATCAAGTTGCCAAACAATATGGTATTCAAGCAATTCCGCAAAACTTCCTCGTTGACCCTTCTGGCAAGATCATTGCCAAGAATATTAGGGGGGAAGAGCTGTCTAGCAAACTAGCAACCATTTTCAAATAACCAAAATAACTGTTGAAAATCAAGGAGTTACGTAATTTTTCACAAATTCTGTAAATTTTTCCCCGTTTTCTTCGTATTTCGGTTGCATTCTAATATCTTTGCAGCCCCAAAAATTGTATGTCTAAACAACCGTTGATCAAACAAGATGGAGTTATTCTAGAAGCACTGAGCAATGCTATGTTCAGAGTTAAGCTAGAAAATGGCCACGAAATATTGGCTACCATCTCAGGAAAAATGAGGATGCACTACATCAGAATTTTACCTGGCGATAAGGTCGGCGTTGAAATGAGTCCATACGATTTAAGTAGGGGTCGGATTATTTTTAGGTACAAATAACCGGGTAGGATAAACCGAATAACAACCAGACTAAAACTAAAGAGATGAAAGTTAGAGCTTCAATCAAAAAGCGTAGTGCAGATTGCAAGATTGTTAAGCGCAAGGGTAAACTTTTTGTAATCAACAAAAAGAATCCTCGCTTTAAGCAACGTCAAGGATAAAAATGAATGGTGGCGCTAGTTTGCGCTTCATCGTTTTTTAAATCAGTAACTACAAACAGTAACTACTAATAGTAAAGTAAAATTTAAAAAAAGCATATGGCTCGTATTGCCGGTATTGAC
>JAOASV010000202.1:0-6066 GCA_030158535.1 Sediminibacterium sp. | reverse complement strand
ATTAATTGAGATTAACAAAAAGACTCCTCGCTTTACGCAGCGTCAAGGATAATTAGCTTAATCAAATTAACAGCATAATAAACTAAGAATATGGCTCGTATTGCCGGTATTGACTTACCAAAAAACAAAAGAGGCGAAATTGGTCTGACCTATATTTTTGGTATTGGTCGTTCAACTGCACAGTATATCTTAACCAAAGCAGGTATTGACTTTAATAAAAAAGTAAATACTTGGAATGATGAAGAACAAACTGCAATTCGTAACATCATCAACAGTGAGTTCAAAGTAGAAGGTGCTTTACGTAGTGAAGTTTCTATGAGTATTAAGCGTTTGTTAGACATCGCTTGTTACCGTGGTCTTCGTCACAGAAAAGGTTTACCTGTTCGTGGTCAACGTACCAAAACAAACAGCCGTACCAGAAAAGGTAAGCGTAAGACAGTTGCCGGTAAGAAAAAGGCACCTAAAAAATAATTAATCTGGTAAGAGCGGTGAACCCACCGCTTTTGCCATTTTTAATATATAAACCCAAACGCTGTCGGATAGCCGCCTAATTGTACTAATTAGGATGCAGGAGAAGCGGTTGGTACCCAGGTTAAACTGGGGTTATTTTTTAAAGACTACCTCAAAAAACAAAAATGGCTAAACCACAAAAAGCGCAGAACAGTGCAAAAGCTGCTGCCAAAAAAAGAGTTGTAAAAGTAGATGCTGCTGGTGAAGTACGTATCTCTGCAACATTCAACAACATCATCATTAGTTTTACCAACAAAACTGGCCAAGTAATTAGCTGGAGCAGTGCTGGTAAAATGGGCTTCAGAGGTTCAAAAAAGAATACACCATATGCCGCTCAAATGGCTGCTGCTGATGCTGCGAAAGTAGCTTCTGACGCGGGTTTAAAGCGTGTAGATGTATTTGTTAAAGGACCAGGTGCTGGCCGTGAAGGTGCTATACGTTCTATCGCACAATCAGGTATCGAAGTAACTTCTATCAAAGACGTAACGCCAATGCCACACAACGGTTGTCGTCCTCCAAAACAAAGAAGAGTTTAATTATTTTATTATACAGGATGTATCATTCATTTTAGATTTTTAACAATGATACATCGTCATTAAAAAATCACAAAAAAGGTCCGCAGCCTCTTAAAAATTGCGTTAAATAAAATGGCACGTTATACAGGTCCAAAAACAAAAATCTCCAGAATCTTTGGAGAGCCAATCTTAGGAAATGGCAAATGGTTGGGTAAGAACAGCAACCCTCCAGGTCAACACGGAGCAGCACGTAAGCGTAAGAGCTTAGGTGAATACGCTTTACAGTTACGTGAAAAGCAAAAAGCTAAATATACCTATGGTGTATTAGAGCGCCAATTCCGTAAAACATTTGAAGAAGCAGCTCGCTTAAAAGGTGTTACCGGTGAAAACTTGATCAAATTATTAGAAGCTCGTTTAGATAACACAGTTTTCCGTATGGGTTTAACAGCTAGTCGTCCAGAAGCACGTCAGTTGGTTAACCACAAGCACGTAACTGTAAACGGCGAAATCATGAACGTTCCTTCTTACACATGTAAGCCAGGTGACGTAATTGGTTACCGTCCAAAAAGTGCTCATAATACCTCATTAACTAGCAAGAGCCGTGGTAAAAATCCTAAGTTCGGTTGGTTAGATTGGAACGAAAATGAAAAGAAAGGAACTTTCATCACTTTCCCTGAAAGAGAGAATGTACCTGAAAACATTAAGGAGCAACTAATCGTAGAATTGTACTCTAAATAATAAGTACTAAATCCAATTTCCGGTTTCAATATTGACCCGGACAAACTAATAAAAAACAAGTTTTAATATGGCCATATTAAGCTTTCAAAAACCAGACAAAATTGTTCTACAAAAAGCAACTGAGTTTGACGGACAATTTGAATTCCGTCCTTTAGAACCAGGCTTTGGTTTAACAATCGGTAATGCCTTACGTAGAGTATTACTTAGCTCACTGGAAGGATATGCTATTGTAGGTATCAAAATCGAAGGTGTAGACCACGAGTTTGCTACTATTAAAGGTATTACAGAAGATGTAACTGAAATCATATTAAACTTGAAGCAAGTACGTTTCAAGAAAAATGTTGACCATGAAGTTGCAACAGAAAAAATCAATTTATCTATCAAAGGTCGTACCGAATTTAATGCAGGTATGATTGGTGAATTATCTCAACATTTTCAGGTGATGAATCCTGAGTTGAGTATTTGCACCATGGATACAACTTCTAAAATGGATATCGAATTAACGATTTCAAAAGGTCGTGGTTATATCCCTGCAGAAGAAAATAAAATTAAAGATGCTCCTTTTGGATACATCGCAATCGATTCTATTCACACGCCAATCAAGAACGTTAAATACGCTATTGAAAACTACCGTGTAGAACAAAGAACCGACTACGAAAAATTAATTTTAGACGTAGCTACAGATGGTACCATTCATCCTGAAGATGCTGTAAAGCAAGCTTCTCGCATTCTTATCCAACACCTTATGATCATTACGGATGAAAACATCACGTTTGATAATAAAGAAGATAAGAAAGAAGATGTAGTGGATGAGCATGTATTACAATTACGTAAAGTGCTTAAAACACCACTTGAAGATTTAGATCTTTCTGTACGTGCATTTAACTGTTTAAAAGCAGCTAAAATCAATAGCTTAAGCGAACTTGTTCAATACGAACAAGAAGACCTTATGAAATTCAGAAACTTTGGTCAAAAGTCATTATCTGAAATTGAGCAAGTGTTAACTGAAAGAGGCCTAAGCTTTGGTATGGATTTAGGTAAATTAGGTTTAGATAATCTAGATAATTAATAAAAGGGCTTAGCCCATTATTCACGCCTTACAATTCCTGACACGGTGTAAGGATTAAAAACAAAAGTCATGCGTCACGGAGACAAAATCAACAACCTAGGCCGTAAAAAAGCACATAGGGAAGCATTGTTAGCTAACTTAGCTAACCAGTTAATTACGCACAAGCGTATTGTTACTACTTTAGCAAAAGCTAAAGCTTTAAGAACATACGTAGAGCCGTTAATTACAAAAACTAAAAAGAGCGATAACAAAGAAACAATCATGCACCAGCATAGAGTTGTTTTCAGTTACTTACAAGACAAAGAAGCTGTAAAAGAATTATTTACAGTGGTAGGTCCTAAAGTAGCAGGTCGTCCGGGTGGTTATACGCGTATCCTTAAATTGGGCATTCGTCCTGGGGATAATGCAGAAAAAGCAATGATTGAACTAGTAGATTTCAATGAGATCTATGGTAATTCAGTTAACGCTGCAGCTGAACCAGCTAAGAAAACACGTCGTAGCCGTGCAACCAGCAAAAAAGCTGATGTTGCTGAAGCAGAAGTGGTAGCTGAAACTCCAGCAGAACCAACCGCAGATTCTTCAACTGATAAAGCAGCTGAATAATTTGAAACGGTAATATTATATAAAAGGCAAGGCTTTAGTCTTGCCTTTTTTTATGTGTAAAAAAAAATAAGGAGATACAAGAGAATTGAACTTTTTTTGTACCATCAAACCCATCAAAAACTAGTATTCTAATGACGCATCAAGCCAAAAAGCCCGCAATTTTGATTCTCGCTGACGGACACGTATTTCATGGTCATGCTTTTGGTAAAATAGGTACCACTACCGGAGAAATTTGTTTTAATACCGGTATGACGGGTTATCAAGAGGTTTTTACGGATCCAAGTTACACGGGTCAAGTGCTTATCATGAACAATGTACACATAGGTAACTATGGCGTAAAGGATACAGACGTAGAAAGCAGCACCGTAAAAATTAGAGGCTTGATTGCGCGTAATTTAGAAGAGCAATTTTCGAGATTACTTGGAGATGGTGATTTAAATACCTATCTCGTTAATAATAATTTAGTGGCTATTGATAATTTGGATACGCGTGCACTTGTTGCGCATATCAGAGAAAAGGGCGCCATGAACTGTATTATTTCTTCTGATGATTTAGACATTGCTTCTTTACAACAAAAATTAGCAGCCGTGCCTAGCATGGATGGACTAGAACTTGCTAGCACAGTAAGCACTACTTCAGAATATGAAATGGGTGATACTAGTTCTGCAATTAAAGTTGCTGTTTTAGATTTTGGTGTTAAACAACATATTCTACAATGCTTGGTGGATAGAGGCGCGCATATTAGAGTGCACCCTGCAAAAACGCCATTAAGCCGTTTAAAAGAATTCAATCCTTCAGGATATTTTATTTCTAATGGTCCTGGCGATCCTGCTTCTATGGGTTATGCAATTGCAACCGTTAAAGAAGTTTTAGAAGAACAAAAGCCAGTATTTGGTATTTGTTTAGGACATCAACTACTCGCGCTAGCAAATGATATCCCAACATTTAAAATGCACCATGGACATAGAGGACTGAACCATCCTGTAAAAAATATTATTACGGGTCAGTGTGAAATCACAACACAAAATCATGGATTTGGTGTAGACCCTGAAGCTGTAAAAAATCATCCAAACGTAGAAGTAACGCACGTTAATTTAAACGATGATTCTATAGAAGGTATTCGTTTAAAAAACAAGCCTGCATTTAGTGTGCAATACCACCCAGAAAGCACGCCAGGCCCGCATGATAGCCGTTATTTGTTTGATAACTTTATTGATTTAATTAAAGCCAAGGCCTAGTTATGAAAATAGCCATCATCAATGGACCCAATTTAAATTTGTTGGGCAAAAGAGAACCTGAAGTGTATGGCACTGCAAGTTTTGATGATTGCTTTAATGCTTTGGTAGCAAAGTATCCAAACATTGAGTTCGAATATTTTCAATCCAATATAGAAGGCGAGCTTATCAATGAATTACAACGCGTTGGTTTTTCGGCTAGTGGCATTATATTTAATCCGGGAGGGTATACCCACACATCTGTTGCGATAGGCGATACCGTAGCAGCCATTACAACACCTGTCATTGAAGTGCATATTAGTAATGTACATGCAAGAGAAGATTTCAGAAAAATCTCACACGTATCTGCAAAGGCAACCGGTTCTATTATTGGACTTGGTGTAGAGGGCTATCAATTAGCGGTAGAGTGGTTTGTAAAAAAAGGCGCTTAATTTTTAATCCATATGTTTAAGTCCTATTCCCAAAAAGTATTCGGGCTCATTTTGTTTGCTGCATGCATCAAAATGGTCGCTGCTCCTTTTTTGGAACTTGGTAACGACGAAGTCTATTACTGGACCTATGCATTACAACTTGATTTCAATCATTTTGATCACCCACCACTTGTAGGTTTTTTAATCCGTGTATTTACTTTAAATATGCACTGGGTATCGGAACTAAGTATGCGCCTCGGTGCCATTGTATCGGCTAGTATCGGTTGTTATTTTGTATTTAAAACAACGGCTCATCTATCTACTGAAAGAGCGGGATGGTATGCAGCGCTTTTGTATCAAGCGGGCGTATACACTGGGTTTATTGCAGGTTTTTTTATTTTACCGGATAGTGCACAGCTCATATTTTGGACAGCGTCATTGTATGTAATGTCACTATTACTATTTACAAATAAAGAAAAGAAAATAGGGTATTGGATGCTGCTTGGATTACTTATTGGACTTGCCACACTTTCAAAAGTGCATGGTTTATTTTTATGGGCAGTCTTTGGCGCTTATTTATTATTTACAAATTAAAAGAAAATATTTTCGTGGCCTTTTATTATATCTGTTTGTGTTACGGTACTTTGTACTCTACCCATTGTATACTGGAATGTTATCTATGATTTTATCACCTACCGTTTTCATTCGGAGCGTGTAACACATACGGGTCTTAACATTGCTAGTTTTACAACAGAAATAGTAGGAGAGGTTTTTTATCAAAACCCGCTCGTCTATATTTTGATGGCTACTGCTTTGTTTTCATATAGGAAAATTTTATTTCAGCAAAAAAGTATTGGCCGCTGGTTATTATGGATGAGCCTGCCGCTTATACTAATATTTTGGATGGTAGCAGTTTTTAATCCTACGCTTCCGCACTGGTCTGGCCCTGCATTCATTCCATTAATCATACTAGCAGGTATTTATAT
>JAOASV010000201.1 GCA_030158535.1 Sediminibacterium sp. | reverse complement strand
ACGTTACCTGAAGTTAAATTAGGGAAAATAAGTACGTTAACGTCTTCGTCCACTAAATCACTAAAACCGTAATTGTCTTTTAATATTTCTTTATTGAAAGCCATACTTGCCTGCATTTCACCATCTACAATTAATGATGGATTGCGCTGTTTTAAAATGCGCGTTGCTTCTGCAACTATTTTTGCTTCTGGCGAATCTGAACTACCAAAGTTGCTATAACTTAACATAGCTATGCGCGGTGTGATGTTAAAGTTTCTTACTTCCTTAGCAACCATCATCGCAATGTCAGCTAGCTCCTCTGCATTTGGATTAAAATTAACCGTAGTGTCCGCTAAAAATATAGGGCCACGCTTGGTTAATAATAAATACATGCCGGCAATTTTTTTAACGCCTTCTTCGGTGCCAATAATTTGAAGCGCTGGCCTAATGGCTTCGGCATAATTTTTAGTAAGTCCTGAAAGCATTGCGTCGGCATCACCGGTTTCAACCATCATACAACCAAAATGGTTGCGGTCTTTCATTATTTTAATACTCTCGTAATGGTTAAAGCCTTTACGCTGACGTTTCTTAAAGAACAACTCACCATAAAATTCTCTTTTCGCTTCTTGTTCATCACTGCGTGAATCAATAATAGGAATATCTGTAAGGTCAATATTATGTTCTTCAGCAATCGCTTTAATTTTGATTGGATCACCAAGTAATATTGGATAAGCAATACCATCATCATAAATGATGCTTGCTGCTTTTAATACTTTTTGATTGTCCGCTTCTGCAAAAACTAAACGCTTTGGATCACGTCTAGCTTTGTTACCAATAACACGTATGAGTTGATTGTCGAGTCCTAAACGCTTATTTAATTGTAGCGTATATGCATCCCAGTTTTGAATAGGCTTTTGCGCTACGCCAGATTCTACAGCCGCTTTTGCAACCGCAGGCGCTACTGTTGAAAGTAAACGAGGGTCTAGTGGTTTTGGAATAATATATTCCGGACCAAAACTCATACTGCTTTGGTTATACGCTAGGTTTACGATATCTGGTACTGCTGTTTTAGCAAGTTCTGCTAAAGCCTTTACAGCTGCCAGTTTCATGGCTTCATTAATTTTTGTGGCGCGCACATCTAGTGCACCTCTAAAAATATAAGGAAAGCCTAATACATTGTTTACTTGGTTTGGATAATCGGTACGGCCCGTTGCCATGATAATGTCTTTACGCACTGCTGTTGCATCTTCGTAAGAAATTTCCGGATCCGGATTGGCCATGGCAAAAACAATTGGATTTTTGGCCATCGATTTTACCATTTCTTGTGTTACTACACCACCTATACTTAAACCTAAAAAAACATCCGCATCACGCATCGCTTTTGCAAGCGTGCTATCAGATTTTTTTACAGCAAACTTTTTACGGGTAGCATCTAAATCGGTACGGCCTTCATGCAAAACGCCATCTTTATCAAACATGATAAAGTTTTCGTAACGCGCGCCGAGTGCCACATACAACTGTACGCAAGCCATAGCAGCTGCGCCAGCACCATTCACTACAAAACGTACTCGATCAATTTTCTTTTTTTGAAGTTCCAATGCATTTAAAAGTGCAGCGCCGCTAATAATTGCGGTTCCGTGCTGATCGTCGTGCATTACCGGAATTTTCATTTGCTCTTTGAGCTGCTGCTCGATGTAAAAACATTCGGGCGCTTTAATATCTTCTAAATTGATGCCACCAAATGTTGGCTCCAATGCTTTTACAATTTGAACAAACTTTTCGGGATCCTTCTCGTTAATTTCAATATCAAAAACGTCAATGTCTGCAAATATTTTAAAGAGTACACCCTTCCCTTCCATAACCGGCTTACTCGCTTCGGGACCAATATCACCAAGGCCTAAAACCGCGGTTCCGTTGGTAATTACAGCTACTAAATTACCTTTAGCTGTGTATTTGTATACCTCTTCAATGTTTTCGTGAATTTCTTTACAAGGCTCTGCAACCCCTGGGCTATATGCAAGCGATAAGTCTCGCTGGGTTTTAGCCTCTTTTGTAGGCACTACCTCTATCTTACCCGGTCTTCCACTAGCGTGGTATTCGAGGGCTTGTTCTCTGCGGAGGTCATTGTTTTTTGCCATCTGTATTGTTTTGTTCGAATTACAAATTTACCATTAATTCTTAAAGGCTAACACTTGTTTGCCTAAAATACGTAAAACCCTATATATGAGCGGTTGCGCCAAGCCAGGCCATCATTCCCATGCCTATTTCAATGGCATTTTCATCGATATTAAAGTGCGGAGTATGTACATTATGAATTATTCCAGCAGCCTCATCACGCACACCTAGTCTAAAAAAGCAACCCGGAATTTGCTGGGTGTAGTAGCCAAAATCTTCGGCACCCATACGCATTTCTGTTTCTAAAACATTGTGGGCACCCATATAATCATCTGCTAATTTCCATGCTGTTTCGGTAAATGCAGGATCGTTGTCTACGGTTGGGTAACCTACGTCAATAAGTACATCAATAGTCGCACCCATCGATTCGGCAACGCCTTTTGCAGTTTTGGTAATTAATTCATGTGCCTTGTACCTCCATGTTTCATCCATGGCTCTAAAAGTTCCCATCAGTTTTACTTCTGAAGGAATTACATTAGTAGTATTTCCACCCTGCACCGAGCATATAGAAAGTACAGATGGCGAAACAGGATTTCTGTTGCGCGAAATAATTTGTTGTAAACTAATAATAACGTGTGATGCAATTAAAATCGTATCAGGTGCTAAATGCGGAGATGCCGCATGACCTCCCGGACCTTTTATGGTCATATAAATTTCGTCGGCACTTGCCATTACTCTGCCTTTTCTAAAACTTAATTTGCCCGTTTCAAGTCCTGGATGCACATGGAGTGCAACGATTGCTTCAGGTGCTGGATTTTGAAGCGCACCATCTCTAATCATATAACTAGCACCACCCGGATTTTTTTCTTCACCAGGTTGAAAAAATAATTTTACAGTGCCTTCCCAGCTATCTTTTGTAGCAAGCAAAATTTTTGCAGCGCCTAGCAAAATAGAGGTATGCACGTCATGACCACAAGCGTGCATAACGCCTGGTACCGTTGACTTGTAGGGTACATCGTTTTCTTCTTGAATAGGAAGCGCGTCCATGTCTGCGCGAAGTGCAATAATCCTGCTTGAAGGATTTTTTCCTTCAATAATAGCTACAAGCCCGGTGGTTGCTTTTTCTTCAGCAGCAATGCCCATTTCAGATAACTGCGCTTTAACATAAGCAGCCGTTTTAAATTCTTTGTAGCTTAACTCGGGATTTGCATGCAAATGATGACGCACTGCAATTTGTGCAGGCGCAAATTCTTTTGCCAATGCTTTAATTTTTTCTTGTAATTGACTCATATATAATTTGTCATTTATTGATCAATATCATCTAAACTTACTTCTATTACATCCTCCACTACATACATGCCTGTTGGAAAAATAGAGAGCATTAATTTTCTGAACTTTTCGGCGTCTTCTCTTTTTATAAAATCACCTGCCCGCACTTTAAATAAAGGAGCTTGATAGGTAGTATATACTTTTTGATCTGGAAATTTTGATTGCACAGCAGCTTTTGCATTAAATGCTTGATCGCGACTGTTGGTGCTTGTAATTTGAATTCTAAACCCTTTTACTTTTCCATTACTGGTTAGTACCGATGTCCGTTTGTTTATAAAGGCTTGCTTTTGCGATAATATATCTAGGCGTGGATCTTTGATAATAACAATGGTATCTGCTGCACTAGCACCCACCGCAAAAAACAAAGCGGCGATAAAAAAGGCGATAGAACAAACATTGTTATTTTTCATTACAAACAATTTGTAGTGTTACCTAAGTTACAACATTAATAGTTTCCAGTGCCTGAAGCGCCCGAAACAATGGCTACACTTGCGCTGCAACCCAGCCTGGTAGCACCTGCAGCAACAAGCGCGCTTGCAAAAGCATAATCTCTAATGCCGCCCGACGCTTTTATTTGAACATTTGAAGGTAAATGCGCTTTAAATAATTGAACCGCCTCAATGGTTGCTCCTTTTTCGGCGTAGCCTGTAGACGTTTTTAAATAATCAATCCCTGCTACTCCATACAACTCGCAACACTTAATGATTTCATCGTTTGTTAAAACGCCAGATTCAATAATTACCTTAACCACTTTTTCTTTGCTTCTGATAATTGGTAAAATATGACCTAGCTCATTAGCCAAATAGGCCCAATCGCCATTTTTAATAGCACTAATATTTGCTACCACATCTAATTCGTCTGCACCATCCACCACTGCTAAAATAATTTCAGCAATTTTTGATTCGACAGCACTATATCCAAATGGAAAACCAATAACAGTTGCTACTTTAACAGGTGTACCCGACACAAGTGCTTTTGCTGTTTTAACAAAATTGGGTGGCACGCATACGGCTGCAAAACCATACTCAACTGCTTCGGCGCATAATTTTTCTATATCTGCAACAAGTGTTGTAGGTTTTAAAATGGTATGGTCGATGTAGGCGTTTAATATCATCAATAAAAATTAAATTAATCGGCGTCTCTACCGTGGCAAGCTTTATATTTTTTGCCACTGCCGCAAGGACAAGGATCGTTTCTTCCAATTTTTGGACCCACACTAATTGGCTGTTGCTTTTCTGGTGTTGGATCGTAATAATCATTTTCGGTTGGAGGCGCACCCGCATCTTGCTTGGTAACGCTCATCTTACTCATGTCGGTTTTTTGTTGACGACCTTCTTGAACCTGATCCGTTTCTGTTAAAGGAATGGTTGCATGACATAAAAATTCAATGATGTCTTTGTTGACTTCGGTGTCCATTTTTTTGAACAACTCAAAAGCTTCCATTTTATAAATAACGAGTGGATCTTTTTGTTCGTAAGTAGCCGTTTGTACACTTTGCTTTAAATCATCCATCGCACGCAGGTGTTCTTTCCATGCATTATCGATATGCGCAAGTGCAATGGTTCTTTCCAGTGCATTGATAAGCGCTGCGCCATTTGTAGCCAATGTTTTTTCCATGTTGCCTAATACTTCCATGGCTTTTTTGCCATCAGTGAATGGAACAATTACATTTTCGATATGATTGCCTTGTTGTAAACGAATACGCTTAAATACCGGCATGGCTTGAGCCATCATGTCGGCGCGACGGCGGTTATAATGTGCTATTGCTTCTTGGTATAAAAGTTCGGCAACGTTTTGCGCGCTTTGTTTGTTTAACTGCTCTTCAGTAATAGCAGTATCGATTCCAAAGTTTACTATCACGGCTAATTTAAATCCTTCATAATCACTTTGCTCTCTAAAACTAAACACCAATCCTTCTGCAACGCCATAAAATGCGTTGTCCAAATCAAGTGCTAGTCTTTCACCAAATAGTGCGTGATGACGTTTTGCATAAATAACGGTACGCTGTTTATTCATCACATCATCGTATTCTAAAAGGCGCTTACGTATACCAAAGTTGTTTTCTTCTACCTTTTTTTGTGCACGCTCAATAGATTTTGTAATCATGCTATGCTGGATAACTTCACCTTCTTTATAGCCAGCAAAGTCCATCACTTTAGCAATACGCTCACTACCAAACATGCGCATTAAATCGTCTTCTAAAGAAACAAAGAATTGAGAAGATCCTGGATCTCCTTGACGTCCGGCTCTACCTCTTAACTGACGGTCTACTCTTCGAGATTCGTGACGCTCTGTACCTAATATGGCAAGGCCTCCCGCTTCTTTAACGCCTTCGCCTAATTTAATATCGGTACCTCTACCCGCCATATTGGTGGCAATGGTAACAGCGCCAGCTAAACCCGCTTCGGTAACAATTTGTGCTTCGCGAGCGTGCTGCTTGGCGTTTAATACGTTGTGTGGAATTTGTTTTTGACGAAGCATACGACCAAGTAATTCACTCACCTCAACACTAGTGGTACCAACAAGTACCGGTCTTCCCGCTTCTCTTAATTTTACAATTTCATCAATAACAGCACCAAACTTTTCACGCTTGGTTTTAAACACTAAATCCTGCTCATCAATTCTGATTGCTGTTACGTTGGTAGGAACAGATACTACATCTAGTTTATAAATATCCCAAAGCTCTGCCGCTTCTGTTTCGGCAGTACCCGTCATACCACAAAGTTTGTGGTACATTCTAAAATAGTTTTGTAAAGTAACGGTCGCATAGGTTTGTGTAGCCGCTTCAATTTTTACATTTTCTTTGGCTTCAATGGCTTGGTGCAATCCATCCGAATATCTACGGCCATCTAGTATACGACCTGTTTGCTCATCTACAATTTTAACAGAACCATCCATTACTACATACTCAATGTCTTTATCAAAAAGCGTGTAGGCTTTTAATAATTGCTGAACGGTATGGATACGGTCTGCCTTTACAGAGTAATCATTAATGATCGCTTCTTTTTGTTGTAGTTTTTCTTCGGCTGCTAATTCAGCTGATTTATCGATTGAAGAAAGTGACAAACTAATATCAGGTAACACAAAAAACTGTTGGTCTTCGCCAGCCTTTGTAATGAGCTGAATACCTTTATCCGTAAGCTCTACCGAATTACTTTTTTCGTCAATGTAGAAATAAAGTTCTTCATCGGCAATTGGCATTTCACGAGACTGATCTGCGAGGTAATAGTTTTCGGCCTTTTGTAATTTAACACGAATACCAGGCTCACTCAAATATTTAATGAGGGCATTGTTTTTTGGAAGACCTCTATGTGCTCTAAATAATGCAAGACCACCATCTTTAGGATCGTCGTTGCCTTCTGCGATTTTCTTTTTTGCTTCAATTAAAAACTGATTGGTCGCACGCTTTTGCGCGTCTACTAATTTTTCGATACGTGGCTTTAATTCAAAAAATTGTTGCTCGTTGGTATTGTGTCCTACTGGACCAGAAATAATAAGTGGCGTACGCGCGTCATCAATTAATACGGAATCCACTTCATCCACCATGGCAAAATGATGTTTGCGTTGTACCATTTCCTGTGGCGTATGCACCATGTTGTCACGTAGGTAATCGAAACCAAATTCGTTGTTAGTGCCGTAAGTAATATCTGCTAAATAAGCGTTACGACGCGCTTCACTATTTGGATCATGTTTGTCAATACAATCTACGCGAAGTCCAAGCCATTCAAAGATGGTACCATTCCACTCACTATCACGTTTTGCGAGGTAATCGTTTACCGTTACAATGTGAACACCCTCTCCAGCAAGTGCATTTAAATATGCAGGGAGTGTAGACACAAGCGTTTTACCTTCACCCGTAGACATTTCGGCAATTTTACCTTCATGTAATACGCTACCACCAATTAACTGCACGTCATAGTGTACCATGTTCCATGTAACTTTTCCGCCTGCGGCCGTCCATGTATTTTTGAAAACACTTTGTTCTCCTTTAATTGATATGTAATCTTTTTTAACGCTAAACTCACGGTCTAGTGGTGTAGCTGTTGCAACAAGTTCTTCGTTGTTAGAAAATCTGCGCGCCGTTTCCTTAACCACGGCAAAAGCTTCTGGTTGAATTTCAGCAAGTGCTTCTTCAATTTTTTGATCGCGCTCTTTATTTAAAACGTCCACCTCTTTATAAATAGCGTCACGCTTATGGATTTCAGTATCGCTTAATGCATCAGCAATTTCTTTTTTCTCCGCAATTTGCGCGTCGATGGCTACTAAATGATTTTGTATTCTTTGCTTAAACTCAGCCGTTTTTCCACGAAGTTCATCATTGGTTAAACTAGCGTAAGACGCAAAAAAAGCATTGGCCTTTTCTACAATTGGAAGTATCTTCTGAACATCTTTCTCGCTCTTACTGCTTCCAAATAATTTGGTTATAAATTTCAACATATTGTTAAATAAACTGTTTTAGAAAAAATATATTACTCAAAAAGAGTGCGGCATTTAAATTTGCGTCAATTTGGCACTCTATATCAAGGCCGCCAAAGGTAAAGATTTTAGAGCGGTTGTAAACGGGTTACAAAGAACTGATTATGAACAAGATTATAGGTAACAAAACTTGGACATTTGGGATTTGGGCATTTTTAGCCATTATTCTGGCTAGCGGGCCCGTATTTGGTCAAAATAACGCCTCAGACTCGGCTCAAACGGTGTCAAATGACAGCATTCAGCTACCTCTGCCGGAGGCCGTAGCCATGGAAAGAATCAACATAACAC
>JAOASV010000200.1 GCA_030158535.1 Sediminibacterium sp. | reverse complement strand
CTCTATCACAACGCCATTGTATTCGTTTTTAACAAATGAAAGGGGTTCTGCTTGACTAATCAATTGTGGCAGTACAAATGCAGCTACTTTGCCGTTCGCTAATTTTTTAGCTTGTGCAATGAGCTTGATATCAAGCTTTTTTTCCTGTGCCACAGCGGCGTCACTTAATTGAATATTTTGAATACCACTAAATAAAATGTTTTCCGGTTTTTCAACAACACCATACGCATGAGCTAGTAAAACAGTCCATTTATTAAGCGCATCATAGCCTTCTACGTCTAATTTAGGATTGCTTTCTGCAAAACCTAATTGTTGAGCTAGTATCAGCGCTGCTTGAAAACTTAATTTGTCTTCAAACATCTTAGTTAAAATAAAATTGGTAGACCCGTTTACAATGGCTTTAATAGAGTGCAAAAGGTCATTATCATAATATTCTTCTAGGTTTCTGATGACGGGAATAGATGCGCAAACGGCTGCTTCATATAAAAAGGAAAGTCCTGTTTTTTGTTGTAGCGCTAGTAAAGCAGGCAGGTTATCAGCAATCATTTTTTTACTAGCACTTACAACCGCTTTGCCTTGTAAAAGTGCCGTCGAAACAATATCAAATGCCGCTACCGAATCATCAATTACTTCTACGATTACGTTGATATTTGGATCTAATAATAGATCGTTTTTTTGGGTGGTAAACAGTTCCGCTGGGGCATTTCTTTTTTTGTCAACGTTTTTAATACAAACCTTAACAATATTTGCTTTTAGCGATGGCGTTTGTTGCAATACTTTGTAAAGCCCTTCACCTACTACGCCAAACCCAAACAATCCAATTTTTAAAACTTTTTGATGATCCATATTTTCATTTTTTCTTAGGTACTAAAAATAAAAAAGCTCACCAGATATAGTCAGGTGAGCTTGAAATATTAATAGCCAAAGGCAAAAAATCAAACGTCGCTGACTTATCTTTCCATGCACATATATATATTATGTGATGGACGGATTTGGCACCTTCATATCACTGCGAATGTTATGGGTTGCCAAGGCATCAATGGGCCATTCCCTCTGCCTTTCTGGATAAGATTTTTTAAGAACTATTGCAAAATTAAGCCAGAAAATTGCAGCGCCCAAAAAAACTTTGTCTAATATCTACTAACATTTGTATGTTTTCAACCATTCAAGCCCTTCGTTGTTATTATATTTACATTCTACTATGGCAAAGAAATCCGCTAACGCAATAAGTTCTAGTATTCATACCGAAAACATCGAAGTTTTTGGCGCAAGAGAACACAATCTGAAAAATATTGATATCAGTGTACCTAAAAATAAATTAGTGGTATTTACGGGGGTAAGTGGAAGCGGAAAATCATCCCTGGCTTTTGATACCATTTATAACGAAGGTCAGCGCAGGTACATGGAAAGTTTTGGTGCTTATGCCAGACAATTTATGGGAGATATGGAAAGACCCGACGTTGATAAAATTACAGGGCTTTCACCAGTTATTTCTATAGAACAAAAAACCACCAATAAAAATCCAAGATCAACAGTTGGAACCGTAACAGAAGTCTACGATTTTTTGAGATTATTATACGCACGTATTGGAGAAGCCTATAGTTATAACACGGGTAAAAAAATGGTGAAGTTTACTGAAGAAGAAATTGTTGCTTCCATCACCGAAAAATATGCCAACAAAAAAATTGTATTATTAGCTCCGCTTGTTAGAGGCAGAAAAGGTCATTATCGAGAACTTTTTGAGGAGGTAAGAAAAAAAGGGTTTTTAAAAGTTCGAATAGACGGAGACATTGTAGATCTAGCGCCAAAATTGCAAGTAGACCGTTACAAAATTCATGATATAGAATTGGTAGTAGATCGTTTGCAAGTTACACCGGATAGCAAAGTAAGGCTTTCGCAAAGTGTACAGCAAACATTAAAACTTGGAAAAGAACTTTTGTTTTTGATGGTGCATGAATCAAATAAAGTAGTGCAGTATGCAAAGCAACTCATGTGTGAAGAAACGGGTCTTAGCTATGAAACGCCATCACCCAATGCCTTCTCATTTAATTCGCCCTATGGAGCATGTTCTACTTGTAAGGGGCTTGGTAATGTGTTCTCAATTTCGTTGGAACAAATTATTCCGGATAGGAGTTTAAGTATAAAGGAAGGCGGCATTGCACCTCTTGGTGTGCAGCGTGAAGCCTATTTATTCAAGCAAGTAGAAGTGCTTGCGAAAAAGCATAAAATAAGCCTTGATAAACCCATAAGTAGTTTATCTGAACAATCTATTAATTTATTACTGTACGGCACCCCTGATGGTCCATCCGAATCTACATTTGATATGGATGAAACGACGGTTGTTAGTGCTTATGAAGGTGTTTTTGAAGGTGTTGTGCCAATGCTAAAACGTTGGTTTACCGGAACAGGCATAACAGAGGCGCTCCGTGAATGGGTAGAACAGTTTATGGAGTTAAAGCACTGTTCAAGTTGTGAAGGCGCTAGGTTAAAAAAAGAAAGCTTGTGGTTTAAGGTGGCTGGTAAAAATATTGCAGAGATTAGTGATTTAAATTTAGACAAACTGCTCAATTGGTTTGAAGGTATAGAAAATCATCTCTCTAAAAAAGACAATGCCATTGCAAAAGATATTTTAAAAGAAATTAGAGAGCGTGTAGGTTTTTTACTCGATGTTGGACTTACGTATTTATCACTTAATAGGCCTTCTAAAACACTGAGTGGTGGCGAGTCTCAACGAATTAGATTGGCCACGCAAATTGGATCCCAATTACAGGGTATCACCTATATTTTAGATGAGCCTTCTATTGGATTACATCAGCGTGATAATATGCAGCTTATAAAAGCGCTACAAAACCTGCGCGATATTGGTAATAGTATTTTAGTGGTGGAGCACGATAAAGACATTATGCTGGCCGCTGATTATCTAGTAGACATTGGTCCACGTGCGGGTAAGCATGGTGGCCAAATAGTAGCAGCGGGTACACCACAAGAGGTGCTTCTTTCTAATTCTGATACCGCACAATATTTGAATGGCAAGAAAAAAATAGCGGTCCCAACAGAGCGCCGAACCGGCAACGGACATAGCATTGTTTTAAAGGAAGCTACAGGCAATAATTTAAAAAAGGTTTCTGTGACGTTTCCGCTAGGAAAGTTAATTGTGGTAAGCGGTGTGAGTGGAAGTGGAAAATCAACGCTTATCAATGAAACTTTATATCCATTACTATCAAAGCATTGTTATGATAGTAAGCAACAACCCATGCCATTTAAATCGATTAAAGGACTAGAGCATATCGATAAAGTAATTGAAATAGATCAATCGCCTATTGGTAGGACACCAAGGAGTAATCCGGCTACCTATTGTGGATTCTTTACCGAAATCAGAACCTTATTTGCAGCTGTTGCAGAATCAAAAATAAGAGGTTATACCGCAGGCCGTTTTTCATTTAATGTGAAAGGTGGACGTTGTGAAATTTGTGAGGGTGGTGGTATGCGCGTGATTGAAATGAATTTTTTACCAGACGTCTATGTCCATTGTGAAAAATGTAATGGTAAACGTTACAACCGTGAAACATTAGAGATTAGATATAAAGGAAAATCAATTAGTGATGTTTTAGACATGACGGTAGATGAAGCTTGTGAGTTTTTCCAGCCTGTACCCTTTATTTTCCGAAAAATAAAAGTATTACAAGATGTGGGACTTGGTTATATCACACTGGGGCAATCGGCGGTAACGCTTAGTGGGGGTGAAGCGCAGCGCGTTAAACTATCTACTGAGCTGGGTAAAAAAGATACGGGTAAAACTTTTTACATTTTAGATGAACCTACTACAGGGCTTCATTTTCAGGATATTCAGCATCTCATTGATGTGCTTAATAAACTCGTGGACAGAGGTAATTCGGTACTTGTGATTGAGCACAATTTGGATATTATAAAAGTAGCCGATCATATCATTGACTTAGGCCCAGAGGGTGGAGATGGAGGCGGTACTATTTTATTTGAAGGCACACCCGAGCAAATGGTGAACTGCAAAGAAAGTCATACAGCCCGTTTTGTAAAAGAAGAATTACGGTAAGATCATTTCGATATGCTCAATGTCGTCTTCTAGGTACATGTCTGAATCTTTGATAAAACCAAAGCTGCTATAAAATTTTTGAAGGTATAATTGAGCACCAATCCGGATGGGCTGTTTCCCAAATTTTTCATAGCAAAAAGCTATGGCGTTTTGCATCAGACCAATGCCTGCACCTTGCCTACGGTAGGCTGGCGAACTTAATACACGTCCAATAGAAACTTCATCAAATGAAACCCCTGCAGGTAAAAGCCTGGCATAGGCAACCAATTGATCGCCGTCCCAGCCACACAAATGAAAGCTTTTAAGGTCTTTACCATCAATGTCTTGATAGTTGCAGGCCTGCTCTACAATAAACACTTCGCAGCGAAGTTTTAGTATCGCATACAACTGCTTATTGGTAAGGTTCTCAAAGGTTTCTAGGGTCCAGGTAAACGAATTCATGTAGCGCGTATTTTGAGGAAAGATAAGTATAAATTGAAGCCCAAAAATAGCGGTAGATCCATATTAATTTAGCACCTTTGCCATCTTACACCGATAACCCCTATATCTATGTCAAAAAGAGTCGCAATTATTGGAGCTGGTCCAGCTGGTTTAACAGCCGCTTACTTACTTGCAAAAGGCAATCAAGAAGTGGTTGTTTTTGAAAAAGATCCGCAGTATGTGGGTGGTATTTCAAGAACCGAGTCTTATAATGGCTATCATTTTGATATTGGTGGGCACCGATTTTTTTCTAAATCTAAAGAGGTGGAAGATTTTTGGACAGAAATATTAGGGGATGAAATGTTAGAGCGTCCAAGAAGTTCACGCATTTATTACAACAATCATTTTTTCTCTTATCCACTTGTTGCTTTTGAGGCCCTTCGGAAATTAGGCATTTTTGAAAGTGCTTTGTGTGTGTTGAGTTATTTAAAAGCAAAAGTATTTCCTGTAAAAAATCCGACCAATTTTGAAGAGTGGGTAACCAATCAATTTGGTAAAAGACTATTTAATATTTTCTTTAAAACCTATACCGAAAAAGTATGGGGTATTCCTTGTAACGAAATCAGCGCTGATTGGGCGGCACAGCGTATTAAAGGACTTTCTTTAAGTAGTGCCATTTTTAATGCGCTTTTTAAGCCTAATAAAAAAGCAACTGACAAAGACAAGGTGATTAAAACACTCATCGATTCATTTAGGTATCCTAAGCAGGGGCCTGGTATGATGTGGGAAGCCTGCGCCGAAAAAAGCAAGGCAATGGGTGTTTCACTACATATGAATTGTGGGGTACAAAAAATTGAATACACTCAAAATTCTTGGACGGTACAAACAACAAGTCAGGGCAATGTTACTGGTTTTGATTATGTGCTATCATCGGCACCTATGCGTGAATTAGTGGCAAACGTACTTCCTGCGTTCCCCGCAACTGTGGCTGCAAACGCTGCTGCGCTTGGTTATCGTGATTTTTTAACGGTGGTACTTATTTGTAAAGACGAGGATGCTTTTTCTGACAACTGGATTTATATCCATGACCCTAAAGTAAAAGTGGGCAGGGTTCAAAACTTTAAATCATGGAGCCCTTATATGGTGCCTGATCCAAGTATGGCTTGTTATGGGCTCGAATATTTTTGCTTTGAAGGAGATGGTTTATGGACAAGTTCCGACGCCGATTTAATTGCACTTGGTAAACAAGAAATAGAAAAAATTGGTCTTACAAAAGCATCGGCTGTAGTGGATGGATACGTAGTAAGACAACCTAAAGCATATCCAGTTTACGATCAGTTTTACAAAGCAAGAGTAGATAGTGTAAGAGATGCTTTAGCAAACTATCCTGGACTATACTTAGTGGGCCGTAATGGTATGCACAAATACAATAACCAAGACCACTCCATGATGACAGCTATGCTTGCCGCAAAAAATATTATTGCTGGCAAAGAGTTGTATAATTTATGGGATGTAAATGAAGATGCCGAATACCACGAAGGTGGTGATAGAGGAACGTCTGGCCGATTGGTACCACAAAAAAATAATTAATACCCGTATTTCTTTTTCCAGCGCTGCACTAGAAAACTTCTGATTTCATTTTCTCTAGCATTATTGCCTGGGGTGTATAGCGTTGTTCCTTTAATGGCTTCTGGAAAAAACTCAAGGTCCACAAAATTATTTTCGCCTAAGTGAGCGTACTTATAATCTTTGCCATAATCCATTTGCTTCATGAGTTTGGCGGGCGCGTTGCGTAAATGCAGCGGAACCGGTAAGTCACCTGTTTTAGCAACAAGTGCAAGTGCATCATTGATGGCTACATAGGATGCGTTGCTTTTTGGAGAAGTAGCTAAATAGGTGGCGCACTGCGATAATATAATGCGCGACTCGGGGTATCCTATTTTACTAACCGCATCAAAAGTATTGTTGGCTAGTAATAGTGCATTTGGATTTGCATTTCCAATGTCTTCACTTGCAAAAATGAGCATGCGCCTAGCAATAAATTTTACATCTTCACCACCTTCAATCATGCGTGCAAGCCAATATACGGCTGCATTTGGATCACTACCACGCATGCTTTTAATAAAGGCAGAAATAATATCGTAATGCTGCTCGCCGCCCTTGTCATAAATAGCTAATTTTTGTTGTGCTACTTGCATTACTACTTTATCCGTAATAACAATAGCCTCTTCGCCTGCATATGTTTGAACAACAAGCTCTAATAGGTTGAGTAGTTTTCTAGCATCACCACCGGCAATTTTAAAAAGTGCAGCGGTTTCTTTTAATTGAATGGATAGGGGAGATAAGTAGCTGTCTTTTTGTATAACCTCACTAATGAGTGTTTGCAGGTCGGTTTCCTGCAATTGCTTTAAAACAAAAACCTGGCATCTACTTAATAGGGCGTTGTTTACCTCAAAAGAAGGATTTTCGGTAGTGGCACCTATGAGTGTTATAATGCCTTTTTCTACAGCGGCTAAAAGTGCATCTTGTTGCCCTTTATTAAAACGGTGTATCTCATCAATAAAAAGTACGGCGCCTGCTTGATCTTTTGCCTGTTCAATTACTTCTCTAACTTCTTTAACGCCACTACTAATAGCACTAAGTTGAAAGTAAGGAGCATTGAGTTGGTGCGCAATAATATTGGCAATGGTTGTTTTGCCAACACCTGGAGGACCCCATAAAATCATGGAAGGAATATGACCCTTTGCTATACTTGTGTTTAAAATACTTCCCTTACCTGTTAAGTGTTCTTGGCCAACTAGGTCTTCTAGTTTACTCGGCCGCATTCTTTCGGCAAGGGGCGTATGGTTATTCACTTTCAAATACGTAGCTATAAGCTTTTAAAAACACAAATTGAATTCTGGTATGAACAAGTATGATCGTGCTTGTGATAAGCATAAAAATAGCCGTATACTTGAGCATTTGTCCAACAAAAGCAGGTGTAATGCTTGGAGGTAAACTAGCCTGTGTTTCCATGGCTTTGGTAACAAAGTCATTAAACTCAATGGGGCGTAACATTAAAATACCAATGCTGTTTAATAAAAACATAAATGCAGTAGCTACACTAATGTATCCATTTATTTTAATCCAATCTTTTAAACTTGGGTTACAGTTTTTGGCTTTATTGATAGCCGTTGTTACAAAACGTAGGCTTGAAAAAGTGTAAATAGCAATACAAGAAAATATAAATACCACAAGTAGGAGTGCAGGATTTACAAGTGCGGTGGGTAATACTAATAATGCCATAAAGCCAAATAATAGCGCAATGGGTATTAACAAGTAAGTGAGCACTTTAAAAATTTGTACCTGCTTCATACTTTTGTTTTAGGCTTTATCTGTAAGATTTAATTTTATTTGAAGCTCAACAAATTGTTTATCATCGATGGTGCTAGGTGCGTCAAGCATCACGTCTCTACCAGCATTGTTTTTAGGGAATGCGATAAAGTCTCTAATGCTTTCTGATCCTCCAAGGATAGAACACAAACGGTCAAAACCAAAGGCAAGTCCACCATGTGGAGGTGCGCCGTATTCGAAAGCACCTAGTAAAAAGCCAAACTTGTGAAGGGCTTCTTCGGTAGTCATGCCAAGTGCATCAAACATTTTTTCTTGTAGCGCACGCTGGTAAATTCTGATAGAGCCGCCGCCAATTTCATTGCCGTT
>JAOASV010000199.1 GCA_030158535.1 Sediminibacterium sp. | reverse complement strand
CAGAGCTGCAATGGATACTGTAGAAGGGCTACTTCAGTTACAAAATATCATGAACTTGCAAAGTCAAGCATGGGCTGAACAAATAGAAGAACAAAGTAAACTAAGTAATTTCTTATGGGACGCTATGCAGCAACCTTACGAATTAAATGAAAGCATCCTTCCTGATAGTAGCTGGTTAACCATTGATTTAAACAAGATCGCTGTACCTTCTTTATTGCTAGTGATTGAAGAAGCTAGCCTGACACATCCAAAAATAAAACTAGTTGAATTAAAAACCGATATGCTAAATGTGGAAAGACAATACAAGTCACAAAACTTGCTTCCCACATTTAGAGTTAACTATAATTTTCTAAATAAGGGATACCAAATTTCAAATCCAATGAGCCAATCCTTGTATGCCAATAATTATAAAGCTGGTGTTCAATTTGGCTTACCCTTGTTTCTTCGTCAAGCAAGAGGTGATTTAAAACAAGCCAATATTAAAATTGCACAGCAAGAAGAAGAAACCAAGCAAGTAAAATTAGAAATTGAAAATAAAATCAAAAAATATTACGCTGAATTGATTGCTTTGAAAAAGCAACAACTACTGACCAATAACAGTGTAGCAAATGCAAAAAAATTACTAGACGCAGAATTTCAACGTTTTGAAATTGGAGAAAGTAGCTTGTTTTTAGTGAATAGCAGAGAACTAAAATTTATTGAAGTTCAACTTAAAAGCTATGAGTTAAAATCCAAATTCTTTAAGACCTTAATTGCCTTAAACTGGGCGACAGGGAATGTAATGCAATAAAGAAAAGGTCTATCTTTATAAAAAGAAGGATATGAGATACGCATTTTTGATACTCCTTGTCGTTTGTTCTATGATACAATCACAAGCACAAAGCTTAAATAATTTTAGTTTAAAGGATATTGGACAGTCCATGTTGATTGTCACAGATGGAAATGGGAAAACAGTCAATATGGGCCTTGACATGGAAAATTATGGCTCTCCTTTTTTTGAAACAGATTTTTATCCTGCAAATGTGGTGCTAGTCAACGGGCAGCATTATGAAGGGGTTGATGTAAAAATTAATCTGCTCAGTAACGAAGTGATCTTCAAAACGGATGATGGAAAAGAATTGGCTATTCTTTCTGGCATCAGGTCCGTACAACTAAATAAGAATGGCACTCTTTTTTTGTTTGAATTTGGATATCCGGTTTTTGAAAAGCAAAACGCAAAAACAATTTATCAGGTATTGACAAAAGGAGAGACGACTCTTTTAAAATATTATTTTGTACAAGTGACCGAAGCTAAGCCCTATAGCAGTGCTACCATGTTAAGGACGATCGAAAAATTTCCAAAGCTATTTGTATACAGCAAAAATATTGGACTGCAGAGAGCACCCAAGTCGGACGAAGATATCTCCACAGTTTTTAAGAATGACGCTGGTCCAATAAATAAAATTATTGCAGATAATAAATTAAAAATAAAAAAGGAACAAGACCTGATAAAATGCATTGAGCTATTCAACAGGGAGTCAAAAAAGTAAGTCGGCTTTGTTGCTTTTTATTACTTCACAATATCTTGAATAATTTTCAAATGATGTCTTGTGTGAATGGCTAAAAAACGGATTGTTTGTTGTTGATTTAGCACACCAAAAAATGGATGCATAAAGTGTTGATTTTTTTGGCAACCCTTTAGGTATGCTACAGCTTGTATGGTATGTGTAACACTTTCCTCTAATGCCTTTAAATTCAAGTCTTCGCCTGGTATCACTACTTTTGGCGCCTTCGCTTTTCCTCTAGGAATATAACTCAATAGAAACACCCAAAATCGTGTAAAATTAAATTTATATTGGTAAACCTTAGGATCAGATTGAGCTACAGTTGCTGTGATTTGTTTGATCACCAATAAACTATGCTCAATATGCCATC
>JAOASV010000198.1 GCA_030158535.1 Sediminibacterium sp. | reverse complement strand
AAAATGATTGGGGTGACGATACCCTTAGTATAGATCAGGTAGCAAGTTTTTTTGTGCGTGTAGTGTTTCCAAAATCAAAATCGGAACTATATGTAGAGTATGGTAAAAACGATTATGGCGAGCGTACTCGCGATTACCTGATGGCACCCACACACTCGGTGGCGCATATTGTAGGGTTTAAAAAAATAGTAACGCTTAATAAAAATAGATACTTAAACTTAGGAATTGAGTTTACACAAATGAGTCAATCACCAGATGCTATACTACGTAGTGCGGGCAACTGGTACGTGCATGGTCAAATTGGGCAGGGCTACACCAACTACAACCAAATTATGGGCGTAGGCTCAGGCTTTGGCGCCAACAAACAAATAGTAATGGGCACATGGGTGAGTGGCAATAATAGGCTAGGTGTATTTATAGAAAAAACAAATAGAGATCCTGAAAACCGTTCTATTTTTTGGACCGATATGGCCTATGGTATTACACCGCAATATACCCTGCATAAATTTACTCTAGCCGCGCAACTTGTATTTATTGCGAGCAAAAATTATATGTGGGAGAACAAAAATAACATCTCCAATTTTCATGCAAAGCTCGCTATTACGTATCCTATATCCAATTTAAAAAACTAATACATGAAAAAGACCCTGCTTTTTATTAGTTTTTGTATGAGCGTTAATTTGCTAATAGCACAGCAAGAATCGATGCTATCAGATGGCGTATCCGATTATATTAGAAGATCACAACTTACGGGTACACTTAACCGTAACAACAGCCTACTCATAAATAGTTTTGCGCAAAACCTAACACACCTAGATAGTCTTTTAAAAAACAAGCCACTAACAATTGCAACATCTAAAAATAATTTTTTAAAGGTTAGTTTGTTACCTGTGTCACGCACCGCACAGTTTAATAGTGACCTATCACATGGTTTTAACGATGGTGGTATGATACCATCGGCGGGTATGCAGTGGGTATTTAGTGGTGGGGTTCATGTAAAGGCCGGCGCGCTTGAAATACTTGCTAAGCCCACTTATATTACCGCACAAAATAAAGAGTTTGAAACTTTCCCTACCGAGCATTACCCTGTGTTTTGGAAGACCTATTACCGCTGGCTTAACACCATCGATAATCCAGAAAATTTTGGCTTTAATAAATACAAAAAATTACTAGCAGGCCAATCAGCCATTAAATATTCCTATAAAAAATTCACCCTCAGCTATGGAACCGAAAACCGCTGGTGGGGACCCGGCCGTTACAACGCGCTTATATTAAGTAACAACGCCGCAGGTTTTTTACACGCGGCCCTTAGTAGCAACGCACCTATACAAACAAAACTAGGTAACCTGGAGTTTCAGGTAATATCAGGCACCTTGCAAAATTCAAATATTTTACCTCCAGATCATTACAGGTATGATCAGGGCGTTTTATTATATCAGCCAAAACCAGAACAAAACCGTTATATACGCGCGGCCACAGTTAGCTTTAATCCGTCATTTGCGCCCGGTTTATTTGTAGGTGCCACAACGGTAGGGTATGGGTATAATAATGGAGGCAGCGCCACTATGGGCTCGTTATACGCTAGGTATGTAATGCCTAAAGACCGGGCCGAAGTATACATAGAGTTTGGCCGCAACGATAAAGCACCAACGCCACTAAATATTGTTACCGAAAATAATTACCCCCGCGCGTATGTAGCTGGCTTTAGAAAGCTAGTACCCATTAATCACAAACAAAAATTTATTGAAATAGCCGCCGAGCTTACTCAGTTGCAACTACCCACCACACCTTTAACTTTTGAGGGCAACAGTTGGTACACCAGTAAAGCCGTACCACATGGTTTTACAAATGATGGCCAAATACTAGGCGCACATATTGGCCCTGGTAGCAATAGCCAATTAGGATCTATTAGTTATGTAA
>JAOASV010000197.1:8053-8325 GCA_030158535.1 Sediminibacterium sp. | reverse complement strand
ACCAACCAAAATGGGATTGTTTAACTGCAACTGTTTTAATTTTTGCAAATAAGCGTCTACGGCGTCAAAATTTAGTGCAGATCCTGTTGTAGCAGAAGCGCTCACTGCATATAAAAATCCCGAACTTAGGGAGTCTAAATATTGAATACGTTCGGTTGGTGTTTCAGGCGTTACTAAAAAGATAAAATCTAAATGATGCTTTTTTAAGATAGCGCCGTATTTTGTTTCAAACTCATACGCTGGCATATCGGGTAAAATAAGACCATCTACTC
>JAOASV010000197.1:0-8043 GCA_030158535.1 Sediminibacterium sp. | reverse complement strand
AGCACCACTTTCTTGTATCACGGGCCCATCCGCTAGTGGGTCTGAATAAGGCATACCTATTTCTACTAAATCAGCACCATTATTTTCGAGTGCAGTAATGATCGGTAGCGTACTATCCAGTGTTGGATAACCTGCCGTGCAGTATACGTTTAATACTTTTGACGACTTGGTATCAAATAGCTTTTTTAATCTTGTCATGAATCTAATTTTTGCATGTACGTAGATAAATCTTTATCGCCTCTTCCACTCAAACAAATAACAACCGTATCAGTTGGCTTCCACTTTATTTGATCAAGTGCAGCAAAAGCGTGCGCTGTTTCTAAGGCAGGAATAATACCTTCTGTTTTACTAACATGAAAGGCAGCATCCATCGCTTCATCATCTGTTGCACTTAAAAACAAACCTCTACCTGATGTATACAAGTTAGCATGCATTGGGCCAATACCAGGATAATCTAACCCAGCCGAAATACTATGTGGCTCTATCACCTGTCCATCAGGTGTTTGCATTAATAAGCTTTTACTACCGTGTAAAATACCGGGCGTACCTAATTGTGTAGTGGCAGCACTCATACTCGTTTGTACACCGTGGCCTGCCGCTTCTACCGCTATAATTTGCACTGACGATTCTTCTAAGAAATGGTAAAAAGCACCAGCAGCATTACTACCCCCACCCACACAAGCAATTACATGTGTAGGAAGTTCAGTACCTGTTTGTACTAATAATTGTTTACGAATTTCTGCACTAATCACACTTTGAAAACGTGCCACCATATCGGGATAAGGATGTGGGCCTACAACGCTACCAATAATATAATGGGTATCGGTAGGATTATTGATCCAATCTCTGATGGCTTCATTGGTGGCATCTTTAAGCGTTTTACTACCACTTGTAGCTGGCACAACTGTTGCACCAAGCATGCGCATTCGTGCTACATTGGGCGCCTGTCTTTCAATATCTTTTTCACCCATGTACACGATACATTCCATGCCTTTTAAGGCACAAACTGTGGCCGTTGCAACACCATGTTGTCCTGCACCTGTTTCTGCAATGATGCGCGTTTTTCCCAGCTTTTGTGCAAGTATTATTTGACCAATGGTATTGTTAATCTTATGCGCACCTGTGTGGCATAAATCTTCTCTTTTTAAATAGATGGTTGTACCATACTGCGCACTTAAACGTTTAGCTAAAAATAAAGGTGTTGGTCTACCCACATAATGGTGCAAAAGATCGTTCACCTCCATTTTAAAATCCTCGTCATCCATTATTTGTAAATACTGGCTTTTAAGTTGTGCAACATTTGCAAATAACATTTCAGGAATAAAGGCACCTCCAAAATCTCCGTAATAACCATGCTCGTTTGGATTTGTAAATGTTTGTTGCATCATTAAAGGGATTTAATAGTTGGAATAAAAGATTGTAATAATTGTATGTTTTTTTGTCCGGGCGCCGTTTCAAACTTACTGTTAACATCTACTGCGATGCAATTTCCTGCCGCATCTGATGTAACATATGAAGTTATTTTAGAAACATCGTCAGGCCCAATGCCACCACTTAAAAAATAAGGCTTTTGTATAACAGCACTTGCAAGTTTAGTCCAATCAAATGAAATGCCTGATCCGCCATACACACTAGAAGCGGTATCAAATAGTAAATAATCCACCTCTTCTAAATATTCAGAAATTTTATAAGCCACATCATCTGTTTCTGAAATTCTAAATGCTTTAATAACCGGATAGTGATTGGCCATTTCTTTGCAATAATTAGATGTTTCATCTCCATGTAGTTGCACCATATCGAGTCCTGCAGCATCTGCTGTCGCTATCACATTTTCCATTGGTTCATTAACAAAAACCCCTACTTTTAAAACACCAGGCATTTGAAGATTCTTTATTTGTTCAAGCGTAAGCTTATTTAAAACATAGCGCTTTGACGCTGGATAAAATATAAATCCAATATAGTTAACCCCTTCTTTATATAAAGCAAGGGCCTCTTCTACACTAGTAATGCCACATACTTTAATTTTCATGTTCACGATTTTTTAAGTCAGCTACAAAGGCAGCAAATGCTGCAGCCGGATCCGGTGTTTTCATAAAATTTTCACCAATTAAAAAACCATCAAAGCCTTCTTTTTTTAGTTCAATAATGGTAGACACATCACTGATGCCGCTCTCTGCAATTTTAGGTAAATGAGCCGGCAACATTTTAGCAAGCGCAATAGAATGCGCAAGGTCTACTTCAAATGTTTTTAGGTTACGGTTATTGATGCCAACCATATCTACGTTATCACATACATGATCTAACTCTGCTTTGTTATGAATTTCAAGTAACACTTCAAGTCCAGTATCTTTTGCAACTGCAGCTAGATGCTTAACCTCAGTAGGTGTAAGACAGGCAGCAATTAACAATATCACTTCGGCGCCATGTGCTTTTGCTTCTATAATTTGATAGGGATCGACCATAAAATCTTTGCGCAAAATGGGTGTTTCATGCACCGTTGCCGCCGTTAAATCTTGTAAGGTTCCACCAAAAAAATCAAAATCAGTTAATACCGAGAGTCCAGAAGCGCCATGCGCCGAGTAAGCAGCCGTTACCGCTTCTACAGTGGCTGTATTATTAATAATTCCTTTACTAGGCGACTTCCTTTTAAATTCGGCGATAATACCCGTTTTGCTAGGCATTGTAAGATAAGAAGCCATTGATAAAGCAGGCGCCTTATAAAAAGGCATTTGCTTTAAAACGCTTTCAGCAACAAGTGCTTTTTGAACAGCTACCTCTTCTTTTTTACGGGCTATTATTTGCTCTAATATATTCATATTATTGAACCGCTATTAATTGTTGTAAAACTTGATATGCTTTTTGAGTATCTAAACTATCAACAGCCGCCGCATAGGCCTCCTCATAAGTAGTATACTTATGCGTGGCAAATAATGCAGATGCTGCATTGGCAAGTACTACGGCATTTTGCGCCATCGTTCCTTCGCCCTTTATAATTTTTAAGAATATAGCTGCTGATGCTTCTACGGTATCACCTCCCACTAAATCTTCTGGGAAGACAATGCGTTTGCCCAGCGATGTTGCAGAAACAATCCGCTCCCCATTTGCAGTAAATATTTTTGTATCACTCGTTAAAGAAATTTCATCGTAACCATCAAGTCCATGAATGATGGTATAATTTACACCTTCTTCTTGCAATAAATAATGATAGATTCTAGCCATTTCTAAACTGTACACACCAATAAGTTGATGCGCCGGCTTAGCAGGATTTACGAGTGGCCCTAGCATATTAAAAAAAGTTCGAACGCCTAAGTTTTTTCTAATAGGCCCCACTAATTTTAATGCAGGATGAAAAAGTGGTGCATGCAAAAAACAAATATTAGCAGCATCTAACTCCTGTTTTAATTTGGTTTCGTCGTTTTTAAAAACATAACCAAGCTGTTCCATAACATTGGAAGACCCACTAATGGTACTGGCTCCATAGTTACCATGCTTGGCTACTTTTTGTCCAGCACCCGCCACAATAAAACAGGACAGTGTAGAAATATTAAACGTATTTTTTCCATCCCCACCAGTACCAACAATATCCAGTAAATCATGCGTTCCCAAATTTACCGGGACAGCCAGTTCAAGTAAGGCATCTCTAAACCCTTGTAGTTCCGCAATGGTTATGCTGCGCATTAAAAAAACAGTCATTAAAGAAGCCAATTCGCTATCATTATAGGCACCCGAAGACATAGACAGTAAAAGCTCTTTAGCTGCCGCTCTGGTTAGCGTTTTGTGTTCGAATAAATATTGTAAAATCTTTTTCATTTTAATAACCAATTTTTAATAACCGTTTCGCCACTTGGCGTTAAAACACTTTCTGGATGAAATTGAACACCACACACATCATACGAAGTATGCTCAATGGCCATAATCAATCCGTTTTCATCTGTGGCAGTAACCTTTAGTTCAGCTGGCAAATTATTATTTGCAATTACCCAACTATGGTAACGCCCTACTTCGATGGTTTCTTCTAAACCATTAAATAAATAATTTGTGTTATCAATTTTTATAGGGGTAGCAACACCATGATATACTGTAGATAAATTTTCTAGAGTAGCTCCAAACGCCTCACCAATGGCCTGATGACCAAGGCAAACACCAAGTATAGATTTAGAAGCAGCATACTGCTTAATTAATGGAAGCAGCAGCCCTGCCTCAGAAGGAATACCTGGCCCTGGAGACAATATAATTTTATCGTACGCCGCAACTTCTTCTAGCGTAATTTGATCATTTCTAACAACCGTCACTTTTTGATTCGTTATTTTCTCAACGAGGTGTACTAGGTTGTACGTAAATGAATCGTAATTATCAAAAACCAATATTTTCATACCAACTACTTTTATATTCCAGCAGCTAAAACCACTGCTCTTTTTAATGCATTTAATTTATTGTTCACTTCTTGTAATTCGCTTTCAGGATTTGATGAAACAACGACGCCTGCCCCTGCTTGATAATAAAGTGTATTGTCTTTACTTAAAAAGCTACGAATCATAATGGCATGGTTAAAATCGCCATTAAAGCCCACAAAGCCAATAGCTCCGCCATAATAGCCGCGTGCCGTTGGCTCCAACCCGTCAATGATTTCTAGTGCCTTAAATTTTGGCGCGCCACTTAAAGTGCCGGCAGGAAATGTTTGCGCTAACACACTAAACGGATTTGCATCAGCTCCTAATGTGCCCACCACTTCGCTCACCAAATGAATCACATGCGAATAAAATTTGACCTGCTTGAACTGACTAACCGTTACGGCAGTACATGACCTACTTAAATCATTGCGCGCAAGATCTACAAGCATTACGTGCTCTGCATTTTCTTTGGCGTCTTCTAACAGTTTTGCAGAAAGCGCTTTATCTTCCTCGTCATTACCTGTTCTTTTAAATGTTCCTGCAATTGGATGCATCACGGCTTTATTGTTTCGGACAATTAATTGCGCTTCCGGAGAAGAACCCATTAATTTATAATCACCATAATCAAAGAAAAATAAATACGGTGAAGGATTAACGCTCCTTAAAGCGCGGTATACATTAAACTCATCTCCTTTAAAGGATTGTTCAAATCTTCTACTGAGTACAATTTGAAAAACATCCCCACGTAAACAGTGCTGAATGCCTTTTTCTACCATGGCTTTGTACGCGCCGTCTGTAACATTTGAACGCTCTTCTCCAACAGGATTAAAAGGAAACTGCGGCACGTCTTTGTTTCGAATAAGGGATTCGATAAGTGAAGTGTCTGCTTCTTCGCTTGCTAGTAAATTTTGACAAATAAATAATTCGTCTTTATAATGATCAAATACAATAACGTACTGATACAACCTATAACGAATGAGTGGAATATTTGTGTTTTTGGCTTCGGAAAACGAAATGGTTTCAAATAAAGGAATGGCATCAAAACTGGTATACCCAAATAATCCTTGGGCAAAATTAGTTTCTTTGTGCGCATGGGGCAATACCTGATAACCCTGCATATAACTCCACAACTGTTGATCTATTTGTGAACCAGCTACCTCCTTTTTGATTGGGTCTTGATTTGGATATTTTAGTTCGATGGTTTTTGAATCCCTAACTTCAATACCACCTATAGCATTAATACAAATAAAGGAGTAGCTATTTTCTGCAACATGCGCATCGGTGCTTTCTAGTAAGATAGTATCTCTAAAACGGTCTCTTAAACGCAGGTAAATACTAACGGGCGTATACACATCCGCTAACATTCTTTTGCTTTCTGTACGTAAATCAATTTTTTTCATAGGATATAAATAAAAAGCCCCGACTTATGATCGGGGCTTTTGAAATTATTCAAAAAGTAGTGGACAGGCCATTACAATCCCCGATTGGAGTTAGTATGCCACCACCATTTGTTATTTAATACTTGTACCATGAATACAAATTTAAGAAAGATTAACGGGTTAGGCCAATTTTTTTTCTAGAAAAGGGATTCGGCCACAATTAAATCTTGGGGGCGTGTAATCTTAAGATTACTATACTCCCCTTCTATTAAACGAACGGTGTGCCCTGCGGCTTCTACCACGGTAGCTTCATCGGTAAAGCTAGCCTGGTAGGGCTGTTCAAAAGCTGGTAATAATAGGGTACTTAAAAAGGTTTGTGGGGTTTGTATGATTTTAACCAGGTTTCGGTCCACAACCTGGTGGGTATCCCCTGAAATAAGCCTGATACTATCGGTAGCAGTGACAGCAGGTATTGCCGACCCCTGAACCAAGGCCTGTTCGTAGCATTTTTTAATTAAATCACTAGATACAAGGCATCTTACCCCATCATGTACAAAAATCACGCATGGTTCTTTAATAGCCTGTAAACCATTTTTTACAGAATCAAATCTGGTTGCACCACCCGCAATAAACTGAATATGAGAAAGCTGGGCAGGTTCAAAATAAGTGGCTGCTTCCTCCAAATAAGAAGCTGGCAATACCAGAACAATTTGAATATCGTAATAGGCATAAAAAAACTGTTGCACGGTATGCCAAATGATGGGCCTACCTTTCAAATGCAAAAATTGTTTAGGCACATCCGTACCCATTCTTACACCTGATCCACCCGCAACAATTACTGCCGTTTTTTTCATTGTCATTTATTTATAAATAGCTATTGCAGACTCGCCTTTACTATTTTGAAATGCGCGGTACATACCTGCACTATTAAACACCATCGCCGTATTGCCTTTGGCATCTACGCCAATCATTCCACCTTCACCATTAAGTGCCATTAATTTTTCATGCACGACCACTTCCATAGCAGCTTGTAAACTAAGGCCTTTATATTCCATGAGGCAACTAACATCGTAAGCAGCAACGGATCTGATAAACATTTCGCCATGACCCGTACAACTTATTGCACAGGTTTTATTGTTGGCATAGGTTCCACTTCCAATAATTGGACTATCGCCAATACGTCCATATTTTTTATTGGTCATCCCGCCTGTAGAAGTGGCACCAGCAATATTTCCATGACTGTCACATGCAACGGCCCCTACGGTTCCAAACTTTTTATCTTTTAATAATTCCTCTAGGTGATGATTGGTATGATCTAGTGAATAAGAATCAGAATCGCGAATAGCCTTCCACTGATCATATCTAAATTGAGAATAAAAATATTCGTCGGGGGCTAACACAACACCTTGCTTAATTGCAAAATCATTGGCACCTTTTCCACTTAAAAAAACGTGGTTGCTATTACGCATTACTTCGGTAGCGAGCTGAATAGGATTTTTAACATTGCGCACAGCAGCGATTGCCCCTGCCTCTAATGTAGCGCCGTCCATAATGGCAGCGTCCATTTCTTGTAATCCTTTTTTGGTAAACACACTACCCTTTCCTGCGTTAAATAAAATATTATTTTCTAGCGTAAAAATAGATGCCTGAATAGCATCCACTGCAGAACCACCATTTTGTAAAATGGCATAACCTGCATCCAACGCTTCTTGTAATCCGTGTTGATAGGCCTGCTCTAGTGCTGGAGACATATCTTCTTTTAAGATAGTACCCGCTCCTCCATGAATAACCAATGAAAATTGTTGCATAGTTTACTATTTAATTAAGCCAATAGTAGTTTACATTCAGCAAGTAAACGCGTTTTATTAATAGCCGCGGTACCTACTTCTTCACAAACAAGTCCACCAGCAATGTTGGCCATTTCAGTGGCGAGTTCAATGTTTTTTGTTGCTGCATATACAAGTGAAGCAACTGCTATAACGGTATCACCTGCTCCACTTACATCTGCAATAGACCTAACGTGGGTAGGAATAATTTTTGAGGTGTCACCCGTGTCATAAAACATTCCTTTTTCTGATAAAGTGATAAGCGATATTTGATGTGCTAAATGCGTTTTAAGTGCCGCATGTACCGCTCTTAAATTATCGAGTGTAACAGAAGCGATAGGCACTTGCAATCCTTCTTTAACTTCTTTCAAATTAGGTTTAAAAAGTGTTACACCTTTATATGCTAAAAAGTTATTTTTTTTAGGGTCTACAGACATTACAATATTT
>JAOASV010000196.1 GCA_030158535.1 Sediminibacterium sp. | reverse complement strand
TTTTTATATCCTCGTTAGGAGAATCGTCCGAAATGACAATTTCTACTTTTTTATACGATTGTTTTAAGACAGACTGAATAGCACGCACCACATATTCGGGCTTTTTATAAGCAGGTATACAAATAGAGATAAGGCAATCAGACATCAAACAATCATTTATGTTCATTACAAATATACTAAAGGGGATCCAAAAAAAACAAACAGGCACACCTTATGATGTGCAATTAAACATCTTCTGTTATAAACAAATCCATTAGATTGCAATATGATTAGTGTTATCATACCCTGTTTTAATGACGGCAAGTATTTGCCAGAGACCATAAGTAAACTCAAAATGCAGTCTACCCCTGCGGACGAGATTATTATTGTGAATGACGGCTCAACAGATGCAGCAACCATTGGAATTTTAGCTCAAATAGAACAAGATCCGTTGATTCAGGTATTGCATAAAACCAATGGCAGGATGTCAGCAGCTAGAAACTTTGGAGTAGCACATGCCAAAGGAGATATTATAGTGGCTTTAGATGCAGATGATTTTTTTGATCCTAGCTTCTTTGAAAAAGGAATCAAGGTCCTTCAAAATGAACCAGCAACAGGAGTCGTTACAAGCTATATTCAATATTTTGGAAATAAGACTGGCAAGGCCAAACCTAGAGGCGGCAATGCATTTAACTTCTTATTTTCCAATCAATGTCCTGCATGTGCCATGGTACGCCGTTCGGCATGGGACCAAATTGGTGGTTATGATGTGAGCATGAAGTTAGGTTATGAGGATTGGGAATTTTATATCCGCATGACTAAAGCCAAATGGAATGTGCACTTAATCCCTGAATTCCTATTACATTATAGACAAACCAACAAGTCTACATTGGCCAATGATACCCATCCCAACAGAAAGCAGATCATTGAATACATGATCGAAAAGCACAAGGATTGGTATGCGGAATGCCTTAGCACATTGATTGATCAGAAAGAAGTGCTTTATACGGAGTCTCGCATTTCCTTTCAGATGATCTGGAAAATGCTTAAAAATAGACTGACTAATAAATATAAGTAAATCGACTAACCGATTACAAGATTTCAACCAATCGAAAAGGCCTGCTTAGGCTTATTTACAATATATTTGTACCATGGGTATCATCCAAAAACAAGGTATTAAGTCTTCTATATTTATCATGATTGGTTTCGTGATAGGTGCAGTGAACTTACTTGTATTGTTCCCTTTGTTTTTTTCTAAAAATGATCAAGGTTTGATTCGAGCCATGATTGATATAGGTGCTACCCTTTCTGTCTTTTGTACATTGGGCACCTTACCTGTGGTCTATAAATTCTTCCCTTTTTACAATCATTACCTGGGACCAAAGAAAAACGAATTGCCTTTTTTAACTTTAATCATTAACCTTATTGGTTTTGGATTATTGATGTGGATAGGTTGGGAGAATAAAGATTTTATCATCCGAAATTTGGGCAAGTCACCCAGCCTTGCAACTTACTTTAACTATGTATATCCTTATACCTTTTTCTTACTCATTTTTTATTGGCTAGAAGCTTTTGCTTGGGGATTACAAAAAGGGGTGTTTACCAATTTTTTAAGAGAAACTGCCATCAGAATTTTAACCACTTTATTAATTCTAGCTTTTGGCTTAAAGTGGCTGAATCTAGATCAGTTTATTTTATTGTTCAGTGGTATTTATGTTATTCCTACTCTTCTATTGATCTATAATTTATCTCAATCACAGGAATGGTCATTTAGAAGTTTCCGCATCAGCACTGTGACTAAAAGGCTGAAGGGTAAGATGCTCAATTTTGCTTTATTCGTTTTCGCAGGACAGTTTTTTAATTTACTTGCAAGAACCAATGATACTTTTATGATTGTGGGTTTGAGGGGCTTAAGTGACGCTGGTATTTTTGCCATTGCAACCTATGTTGCAGCGATCATGGAGATACCGCAAAGA
>JAOASV010000195.1 GCA_030158535.1 Sediminibacterium sp. | reverse complement strand
GTGTAACTGCGTCAACACCCGCACCAGGATCACTTACCTATAAATGGTTTACGAATACAACCAATTCAAATACAGGAGGGACACAAATTGGCGGAGCTACAAATGCAAGTTATAGACCTAGCATCACAACTGTTGGCGCTACTTACTATTATGCAGAAGTAAGCAATGGAGGCCCTGCTGGTTGCCAAACAACTACATCGAATGCAGTTTTGATCAATGTTTATACCGCACCAACAATAAGTGCAAACCTTGTTTCATCAAACTACTGTAAAGACGCAATAGCAAATGCAATAACTGTAACAGCCAGCAATGGAGGCGCTGGTACGCTTACCTATCAGTGGTATGAAAATGCTAATGCAAGCACTCCAAATGGCTCAATTATAAGCGGCGCAAACAGTAGCACTTACACACCAAGTACAACTACTGTAGGAACAAAATACTTTTATGTTGTTATAACTAACGGCGGCCCTGCAAATACATGTAACACCATAACTTCGGCAATAGCTACAATTAATGTTTATGCCGCACCAACTATTGGAACGCACCCTGTTAGTGCCACTTACTGTAAAGACAATACTGTCACAGCTCTTACAATTGGCGGCTCAACAACAGGCGGTTTAGGGACATTAACGTATCAGTGGTACAGCAATACCACCAACACAAACAGTGGAGGCACAACAATAACAAATACAACAACAACATTTACGCCGTTAAGCACTACGCCAGGGACATATTATTATTATGTAGAAGTTAGAAATGGTGCCACTGGTGGCGCCACTGGATGTAATACCACCCCATCAAATGTTGCAACCATTACTATACATCCTTTACCTGTTTCAACATCTACTTTTGCATCTGAAAATATTTGCGTTGGAACAACGGCTACAAGTATGACTGCTTCGGCAACTACGGCTACAGGAACTATCGCAACTTATCAATGGTATAGAAACACTTCGAATAGTTACACAGGTGCTACACAAATTGTAAGTGAAACAAATGCAACATTTACACCACCTACATCAACAACTGGTACAACTTATTACTTCTGCGAAATCACTAACAGCTGGGGCTGCTCGACAAGAACAGCAATTTCTGGTGCTATAAATGTTTATGCCGCACCAGTTATTACATCTCAACCTAGTGGTGCTACCTATTGTCAAAATGTAAATGCAGCAGCTTTAAGTGTAACTGCAACTGCTGGCGGCTTAGGAACACTAACCTATCAGTGGTACAGCAATACTACAAATTCAAATTCAAATGGCACACTGTTAACAGGCGCAACAAGTGCTACTTATACGCCTTCAACATCAACCGTAGGCACCACTTATTATTACGTAGTAATCAATAATGGTGGTGGCGCAGCTGGATGTAGTTTATTACCATCCAATGCTGTTGCTGTAATCGTTAATGATTTACCAGTTATCAATGCTATTGCATTAGGCGCACAAACATTATGTTTAAATGCTACCCCAAGTAATCTAAGTGTTACAGCATCAACTGCTACAGGCACTATTTCGTCTACAGGTTATCAGTGGTATAGTAATACAACAAATAGTACATCAGGTGCATCACCTATTGTGGGAGCCAATGCTAGTACTTACGCACCGCCAACAAATGTTGCTGGCACTAGATATTATTTTGCCGTAATCACAAACTCATTTAATTGTACAACAACTACAACAGTTTCAGGTGCCATTTTAGTAAACCCGTTACCAACTATATCTACTCAACCATCTATTTCTTCTCAAACAAAGTGTTTGAACGAAGCATTTACAGCTTTATCAGTAAGTGCAACCGCCGGTAGTGGATCCATTTTAAAATATGAGTGGTATAGTAATACAACAAATAGCACTACAGGCGGAACGCTTGTTGCCACAAACACTTCAAGCGCATTGACAAATAGCTATACACCATTATCATCGAGTGCTGGTGTTTTATATTATTATGTAATTGTTTACAATACAAATGGTTGTCAAATTACAAGTAATATATCTGCACCATTTACGGTTAATGATTTACCAAGTATTAGTGTACAGCCTTCAAACACAAATCAAACAGCTTGTTTAAATACGCCAACCACAGACCTAACAGTTAATGCAAGTGCAGGTAGCGGAAACATTAGTTCCTATACTTGGTATAGCACAAGCAATATTTCAGGCACACCCGTTTGGACAGTTGTTGCAACCAATACTACATCTTCAACTACAAACACCTATACTCCCGCGTCTAACAATGTGGGCACACTTTATTATTATGTTCGAGTTACAAATTCTAACGGATGTTTTAGAGCTAGTAGCGCATCTGGATCTGTAACTATTAATCCTGTAGCAATTATCACCAATCAAAATGACGCCTACTGTAGTGGCACTCCATTTAGTAAAACACTTACTTCCGGCGGAAGTAATACTGTACCTGCTAATACAACCTACAGTTGGAATGCCCCAGTAGTTACCGGAGGTATCACTGGAGGTGCTCCAGGTTCTGCACAAACAACACTCAACGGAACACTTACCAATCCAACAAACACTCCTCAAACGGCTACCTATACAGTTACTCCAAGAACAGGTAATTGTGATGGAGCTACTTTTACCTATACTGTAACTATTAATCCAAAAGCAACTGTTAGCGTTCCAGCAATAGATGCTTGTAGTGGTAATGCATTTTCATTTACACCAGCACATGGTACCAATGGAAATATCATACCAGCAAATACAACATACGCTTGGTCAGCACCAACGGTTACTGGAGGATTAACAGGCGGCGCTTCAGCATCATCACAAACTGGTTTTAGTGGCAATTTATCCAACCCAACAAATACGCAAAAAACAGCTACTTATACCGTTACACCAACTTCGCCTATTGGATCTTGCGTAGGAGATAATTTTACGATTCTTGTTAATATCAATGCAAAACCTACTATAGGTGCTAAAACTCAAACTATATGTAGCGGAGACGCCTTTAGCATAACTCCTTCAAATGCTGGGAATGAAATTGTCCCTGCAAACACAACATATACTTGGTCTATTGTTGACAATACAAATATCACAGGTGAATCAAATAACAATACACCTGCAAATAATATTAGTCAAACACTTACCAATAATACCAATACAGTACAAACTGTGGTATATACAGTAACCCCTGTATCTGGTGATGTAGGCAATTGCCCAGGTACACCTTTTACAATTACTGTTACCATTAACCCTAAGCCATCCATTAGCGCGAAGACAGTTACTGCTTGTAGTAATGAATTATTTACAACTATAATCACAAATGGAGCCAATAGTGATATTGTGCCAAATGGTATCACTTATTCATGGTCTGCTCCAATTGTTACAGGTGGCATGACAGGTGGTGCTGCAGGAAATGCTGCAACAAGTGTGTCAGGTAATTTAAGCAACCCAACGAGTGTTAATCAAACCGCAACTTACACAGTAAGACCTACCGTTCATGGTGGAACTAGTTGTATTGGACAAGACTTTACTGTTATTGCAACCATTAAACCTAAAGCAATTATTGCTGCAAAAACTGCTACTGCTTGTAGTAATGACGCCTTCACTTTTGCGCTAATAGACGGTGTTGGATCAGACGTTATTCCGACAGGTACAACCTACACTTGGTCATCAGTTCCAACTGTAACGGGTGGACTAACAGGTGGTGCAACAGGAACTGCACAAGCTATTGTTGGAGGCACTTTGGCTAACCCATCAAATACATCGCAAACAGCAACCTATAGTATTATTGCAAATTCAAATGGATGCTTAAGTACAGCATTTTCTGGAACAGCTACAATTTATGCTAGACCGTTTATTAATACACAAAACGTTTCTACATGTAGCGGCTCTGCATTTAGTGTTCCCCTATCAAATGGAGGCGGAAATATTTTACCAAATGCGACAAATTACACTTGGACAGTAGTGCAAAACAGCAACGTTACTGGCGCATCAAACGTAAACGTTCCAACACTTTCAATTGTTCAAACACTTACCAACAATACCAACATTGATCAAATAGTAACCTATACCGTTACCCCAACTTCTGGCATAGAGGGCAATTGCGTTGGACAACCTTTTACTGTAAATGTTACAGTAAAACCAAAACCATCAGTAACACCACAAACAGAATCTATATGTAGTGGAAATAATTTTACCAATGAGCCGGCCAATGGAAATGGAAATATTATTCCTTCTGGTACAAGATTTACATGGACAACGCCAACTAGCAATCCAATTGGAGCTATTTCAGGCGGATCGGCACAAACATCTTCTCAAACACTAGTAAGACAATTACTTACCAACAACACCAATGCTCCGGCTACACTTACTTATACTGTTACACCGGTTGCAAATGGTTGTTCAGGTTCTACCTATCAGTTAATTGTTAATGTAAATCCTAAACCAGCTATAACAGCTATGTCTGCTACCATTTGTAGTAGTGAAACATTTACACTTACTCCTGCTAATGGCACAAACGGAATTGTTCCAGCAAATACAACATACACATGGACTGTTCTAGATAATCCAAATGTTACCGGAGAGTCAAATGTTTCAACAGGAGCCATTAACATTAGTCAAACACTGGTAAACACATCCAACATACCACAAACTGTATCCTATACAGTTTCACCTACATCTGGTGAAGCAGGGGCTTGTCCTGGAATATCTTTCAATGTATCTGTACTTGTAAATCCACAGCCAACAATCACAGCAGCACAAGCTCAAACCGTATGTAGTGGTACTGCATTTAATATTGCGCCTATCAATACGACCGATGGCATTGTACCTTCAAATACTAAATACACTTGGGCAAATCCAATTGACAACCCAGTAGGCTCAATTACAGGTCAAAGTTCACAACTAGTAGCCGCTAACTCAGTAAGTCAATTACTCAATAATATCACAAACACACCTGCAACTATTACGTACACTATTACGCCAATAGCAGGTGCATGTACTGGACCAAATTTTACGGCTGTAATTACAATCAATCCAAAACCAAATATTAATGCTCAAGCAAGAACTATTTGTAGTGAAGATTTATTTACAGTTAGTCCGGTAAATACTGCAGATGGCATTGTCCCAAACAACACTACATATACCTGGCCAATTCCTGTTAGCAACCCTGCTGGTGCAGTTACTGGAGGGGCCACACAAACTGTAGCAGCTAATAATATTAGCCAGCGATTAACCAACACTACAAACACAGCTGCAACCTTAACATATAGCGTTACACCAAAATCTGGTGCTGCTGGAAATTGTACGGGTAGTCCATTTAACGTTATAGTTTCTGTAAATGCAAAACCAGTAATTGGAAATCAAACAAGAGAAATTTGTAGCGGAAGTGCATTTAATGTTACATTATCAAATGGCGGCTCTACTATTATTCCAGCCAATACAACATATACTTGGTTTGTAAGTACGAATAATAATAATATTTCTGGTCAATCGGATGTTAATGTTGATCAATCATCAATTAGTCAAACACTAACAAACAACACCAACGTTGCTCAACAAATTACCTATACCATAACACCAAAATCTGGCGCTACTGGAAATTGCGTGGGTGCTACTTTCCTCTTAACAGTAACGGTTAATCCAAAACCAGTAATTACAACTCAAACTCAAACTATTTGTAGCAATGCTACATTTAATATTACACCTGTAAATGGTGGCAACTTAATTGTTCCATCAAATACTACATATACATGGACCGCTCCAACTAGTAACCCATCAGGCGCTATTACTGGCGGTTCGGCACAATTAAGCTCTGTTTCAAATATTTCACAACTACTTACTAACACTAGCAATTCTCAAGGCCTATTAACATACGTTGTAACGCCAACTGCTGGAACAGCCGGAAGTTGTGTGGGTACTCCATTTAATGTAGAAATAACAGTAAGCCCTAAGCCAATATTAATTTCTACACTCACACCACCTGCAATTTGTAATGCAACAAACTTTAGTTATAATCCTAACACACCTACAGATGGTGCGAGTTATGTATGGACAAGAAATACAGTCGCTGGCATTAGCAATAACGCTGGTACCGGCAACGGCCCAATTAATGAAACCCTTATTAACACTACACCAAACCGAATTACAGTACCTTATTCGTTTGCGTTAACTGCATATGGTTGTCCTAACACACAAACGGTAAATGTTATTGTGAATCCAACACCGCAATTAACAAGTTTACTAATCAACCCTGCACAGTGTAGCGGAACATCTTTCTACTATAATCCAACAAGTGCAACTACTGGAACAACGTATACATGGTCAAGAGCCAACATTGCAGGGATATCTAACCCTGCAGCAAATGGTTCTGGCGCTATTAGCGAAACGCTTATCAATACTTCACCAAATCCAATTGTTGTAAATTATCTATATACGCTTACTGCAAATGGCTGTACAAATCAACAAAGCATTTCTGTAACCATTGATCCATTACCTATTGCAAACTTTAGTATTGGCGGCCCAAGAGCAGATTGTGGACCTACAACTAGAACCCTTATCAATAACTCTTCAGTAAATAGTAATCCACTTACAAATGGAACATTTACTTGGGGTATAGATATCTTAAGAAATGGCGGAGCAGTTCCAGTATATAGCTTAATTAATACCAACTATACAACGCAAGTAAATTATACATTTACAAACACTGGCATCAGAGATAGCTTATACCCTATTACTTTAACCGCAAAATCTCCAAATGGATGTATTAATACATACAGAGATACCATTACTGTTCATCCAGATGCACACATAGATTTAACGATTGGTAGAACAGCTGCATGCGCTCCATTTAATGCAATCAACTCTATTAATGTTGTAAATAAAACAGACCCTTCACCAGATCCAACAATTAATTTATTTTCATCGTATAAATGGACAATTAGAGATAGAAATGGAAATATTTTATCAAATACGGTAAGTCCTAATCCACCAAATTATACAATCACAAACCCAGATGACACTTTACATATTGCCTTAAAGGTAAATAGCTTATATGGCTGTAGACCTGACAGTGTAAACAGAATTGTATTTACGTATCAAAATCCAATAGTAAACTTTACAGTAGCTCCACAAAATAGTTGTACGATGTTAAGTACACAAGCTGTAAATACAAGCTATATTGGACCAAACAGAACAACAAGCTCACTCCGCTATGCATGGTATGCAAATGGCACACTACTAAGCAACGCGCAGGTGCCTGGCACTTTTAATTTGATTAACAATAGTAACACACGAGATACTATATATACCATTAAATTAGTAGTATCTGAGACAATTAATAATTGTAAGGACAGTAGCAGTGTTGGCAATTTAGTGGTTTATCCAAAACCTAAAGCGATATTTACAATTGATAAAGCGGATGAAGTGTGCACTACCATTAATGGTGTAAACTCTAGCATTAATAATAGTTCATTGTTTAAAAACGGAACAGTTCCACAATACAAATGGTCTGTTACCTACAATAATTTATTTGATACTGCCAGAGCCATCATTATTGATTCTATTACAGCTCCATTTATTGCCGCGAGACCAAACTTTAAATTTAAAGATGCAAGAGGCACTGTTGATACTAGCTACAACATCAATATGATGATCTACACCGTAGATGGATGTATCGATACCCTTACTAAATCTATTAAAATTAGAAGAAGACCTAATGTAGACTTTACGATACCAGTTGAAGGATGCGGTATTTATATTGTGAATCCAACAGACAATACCACTAATTTCCCGAACGATTCATTAAATAGACAGTGGACTGTTTTACCAACTGGAGGTTTGTCTTTATTTAATGCGAATGCAAATAACCCTTACATCATATTCCCTGTAAACAATACAGCCAATTCTATTGCCTATAAGGTTAAACAATCTGTAACTGTAAAAGGATTTGATGAATGTATAGACTCTTTAAATAGGTTTATCACCATTCATCCGAAACCAACAGCCTCGTTTGTTGTAGGGAAAATTGATAGTTGTGGGCCTTGGACAAAAACATTTAGAAATACCTCAGATCCTAAAAACGGACTAGGCATTAACGCCATAACCTCAAGATGGGAAGTAAGAAGAGACAATATCATTAGATTGAATACAAGTGCACAAAATTTAACTTACACATTTACGAATACGGGTGTTGTTGATAGCGTGTACACTGTTAGATTATTTGTTAGCAACCCGCAAGGTTGTTTAGACACAACGGCACTTCAACAAATCACAGTGCATCCAAATGCAAGGGCCTTCTTTAATACGGACACATTAGGATGTGCGCCATTTAAAATCAGAGACCATATTAAGGTACAGGACTTCCCTGGAGCCAATGATATCTGGAGATATGAGTGGCGAATTTATGACAGGTTTGGATTCTTACTTGCCAACTATGATAGTTCTGTGCTCGCACCTGATT
>JAOASV010000194.1 GCA_030158535.1 Sediminibacterium sp. | reverse complement strand
CAGTAGTATGTTTTTATGGCAGGCGCTAGCAAATGTTGTAGGCGTGTCTAATGGGCTAAAAGTGCTTGACTTATGCGCTGCACCAGGTGGCAAGTCTACACTACTTAGTACGTATTTTAACAATGGACTTGTTGTGTCTAATGAAGTTATCAAACAGCGGGCATCTGTGCTGGTAGAAAATTTGAGCAAGTGGGGTGCTAGTAATACGGTTGTTACAAACAACGACCCTGTTCATTTTCAATCTTTGCCTGGGTTTTTTGATGTGATGGTGGTTGATGCGCCATGTAGTGGTAGTGGACTTTTTAGAAAAGATCCTTCTGCGATAGAAGGCTGGAGTGTAGACTTGGTGGCACTTTGCGCGCAAAGGCAGCAGCGTATTTTAGCAGACGCTTTGCCTGCATTAGCGGATGGCGGTGTGTTAATTTATGCCACATGCTCTTACGACCCAAACGAAGATGAAATGATTGCAGATTGGCTTGTAAACGAAATGGGTTTAACGCCGCAATCTATAAATGTTGATCCTACATTTGGAATAATTGAAACAAAGGCAAATGTTTCTGGTGCTCCTGGTTACCGTTTTTATCCCAATCATGTAAAAGGAGAAGGTTTTTTTATTGCGGCATTTAAAAAAGAAAAAAGTTTACCCGCCGCGTATAAGCCGTTTAAATCTAAAGAAGCGGTTTTAGAAAAGCTTACTAAAAAAATGCAGGAGCAACTTGTACAGCATATTGCGCTTGATAATAATACAGCAACCTTTTTGCAGTCAGGTATGATTAAAGCAATACCGGCTGTTTTTGAAGCTAGTATTTTACAATTGGCTTCACAATTATATATAAAAAAAGCGGGTGTATCTGTTGGTGAATTAAAAGGCCAAGATTTTATTCCTGCCCACGAACTTGCAGTAAGTTATTTGCCACTTGATAGTTTTAACGCTATTGATTTAGATAAAGAGCAGGCGCTTTCGTATCTTAGAAGAGCCGAGTTTAGTTGCATGGTCCAAAAGGGGTGGAGTTTGATGCGTTACAATGGACTTGGATTAGGGTGGGCAAAAATATTACCCAACCGAATTAATAATTATTACCCACAGGAGTGGCGTATTTTAAAAGCATAAATCATTGAATATGAAAAATAGATTTTTTTGCATATTAACTGCTGCGGTTTTTTTACTCGCATGTAATTCAAATGCTCAAAATGTGGATGCCAATACTTTCGAACAAAAAATAAATGCAGGAGGTGTTCAAGTATTAGATGTGCGTACCGCTGGAGAATATAATGGCAGCCATTTGAAAAATGTATTACAAGCAGACTGGACCGATAAAGCTCAATTTGCAGAACGAACAAAATATTTAGATAAAAATAAAACACTTTTAGTGTACTGTGCTGGTGGTGGTAGAAGTGGGCAAGCGGCGGTATGGCTAAAAGAACAAGGCTTTAAAGAAGTGGTTAATTTACAAGGTGGCATTACCGCATGGAATGGCGCGGGCAAGCCAGTTGTGAAACAAGAAGGGCTTGCAGAATTATCAAGCACTGCATTTAATGCAACGGTGGCTGCCAATCAAATTGTACTGGTGGATGTTGGCGCAGAGTGGTGTCCGCCATGTAAAAAAATGGAGCCGGCACTTGAAACCTTGTCAAAAGAGTTACAGGGCAAGTATACTTTTTTAAAAGTGGATGGAGGTAGAGATGTCACTGTAATGAAAGAAATAGGCGCATCTGTACTGCCCACATTTATGGTTTATAAAAATGGGAAACTCAGTTGGAAAAAAGAGGGTATTGTGACGTTACAGGAGTTAAAGGACGCCATAACTAAATAAATTTATTCAGTTATTTATTACGCGCTTTTAATGGTATAGCCCCTTAAAAAATCTGCTACTTGCATTCTTTTTTTGCCTTCTAATTGTAGGTCTGTAATGTGCAGGTATCCATCGGCGCAAGCAAATTTTCAATAGGTTTTGTTGTCTGTTAAAATAGATCCTGCTGGGCTTTGGTGGTTGCAA
>JAOASV010000193.1 GCA_030158535.1 Sediminibacterium sp. | reverse complement strand
TTACCGGGCCATTTATACAGTACACACACGCAAGGATTAAAAGTATTTTAAGAAAGGCGGAAAGCACCACTAAGGCTGAATATACAGGAACAGCTACCCCACTGTTACCGCTAGAAAAAGAAGTGACCATACAATTGGAGCAGTTTACGAGCATGCTTGAAGACGCAGCAACAGCATTTGATCCTTCTAAAGTGGCCATTTTTATATTTAACCTAGCAAAAATATTTAACGCTTTATACGCGGAGCATTCCATCACAAATGCAGAAACCGAAGAAAAGAAAATACTTAGGTTGCAACTGGCAGCCCTAACCGCCAAAACCCTTAAAACGGGCATGGGTGTATTAGGTATACCTGTTCCGGAAAGAATGTAAATACCCTTGTAACTGTAAATTTTAGCGCGAAATTTTGCGCTTTTACTATACATTTGCATCCCCAAAAAGCCTGCGGAGGTGGCGAAATTGGTAGACGCACTACCTTGAGGTGGTAGCGCCTTTTACCGGGCGTGGGAGTTCGAATCTCCTCTTCCGCACAAACCCAGACCCGTTCTGGGTTTTTTGTTTCATAGATCGTTCGTACATTGAAAAAAAATACAAAAATGGCTGATTTCATAATTCATTGTCCTAAGTGCAACCACGCGTTTGAACCTGGTGATTCTATTAGAGAAGAAGTGCAAAATGAACTGCGCGGACAAATGAAGGAATGGCAAAAACAAAAAGAAATTGAAACGGCTGCACTGATAGACGCGGAGAAAAAAAAGATGCATGCCGAACTCGAAAACAATCTCAAAAAAAATATTGCATCGGAGTATGAAGCGCAGTTGCAGCAGTTTCAAAAAAATGCTGCCGACGCAGAAATAAAATTAAACGCGGCCCGTGCTAAAGAAGTAGAGTTTTTACAAAAAGAACAGAGCCTTAAAACAAAAGAGGCTGAATTAGAACTTACGCTCCAAAGAAAATTAATAGAAGAACGCGGCAAATTACAAGAGCAACTAGCCAAAGAAGAAGCAGAAAAAATTGGATTAAAAGAACAGGAATACGCACTTCGCACCAAAGAACTAGAAAAGCAAATTGAAGACCAGAAAAAATTGGTAGAAGAAATGCGCCGTAAACAAGAACAAGGCAGCATGCAACTACAAGGTGAAGTGCAAGAATTAATGCTCGAAGAATTATTACAAACAACATTCCCTTTTGATAAAATTGAAGAAGTAGGCAAAGGCGTGAGAGGTGCCGATTGTATTCAAACGGTGCGCAATCAATTTGGTAGCGAGTCGGGTAAAATTATTTATGAAAGCAAGCGTACCAAAGACTTTGCCAACGACTGGATCGAAAAATTAAAATCAGACATGCGCACCCTTGGTGCCGATGTTGCCATCATTGTTACCCAAACACTTCCTAAAGACATGGACCGTTTTGGAGAAAAAGATGGCGTATACATTTGTACGTTTACCGAAGTAAGAAGTGTGGCCCTCCTACTGCGCAACGCTTTATTAAAAATTGCAGAAGCTAAAAAAAGCCAAGAAAACAAAGGCGATAAAATGGTGATGCTCTATGATTATTTAACCAGCTCCGAATTTAGCGAGCAGTGGAAAGCCATTAGAGAAGGCTTTATGAGCATGAAACTGAGTATTCAAAAAGAGCGTGACATGATGGAAAAACTTTGGAAGTCTCGCGAAAAACAACTCGAAAAAGTATTACTCAATGCAGCGCATATTAAAGGATCGGTAGAAGGTATTGCCGGTGCCGACGCTGTAAATTTAAGCATCACCAGTTCCGATGATGATGCACTTTTACTCGAGTAAAAAATATTTGAATTATTATTTGCTACACACCCATACCAAACAAATGGTATTAAGCACTTTGTAATGTAACTCGAGCGGATGCTCGGTGCCATCTTTTTCTATAAACTTTGCCGGCAAAATTCCATCTTGCGTTACTGGCATTTGATCCAATATCATTTGCTCGCTAAAATCGATATTGCCTATTCCCCACCATTTAAAAATGGCTTCTTTAGC
>JAOASV010000192.1:937-8657 GCA_030158535.1 Sediminibacterium sp. | reverse complement strand
AGGCTACTGTGGCCTAGGAGCTCCTTTACTGCATTGAGGTCTGCGCCATTGTTCATTAAATGCGTTGCAAAACTATGCCTTAAAATATGCGGACTTTTTTGTTGCAGTGTAGTCACTAAACTTAAATAGTGTTTTACAAAAGTATACACCATGCGTGGCTGTAAAGCCTTGCCATTTTCTGAAGTAAACAAATTGTCAACGCCGGGTAGTTTAACTGGCCTACTAGCACAGTAATTTTGCAGTTGATTCAGCAGATCTGGACCTAACGGAAGCAACCTTTCTTTGTTGCCCTTTCCCACCACTTTTAATTGCTTTAACGATGGATCGAGTTGCGACTCTTTTAAATGCACTAACTCTGACAAACGCATACCCGTACTATAAAATAATTGGAGCACCAGTCTTTCGGTTCTACCCTTCCAATTGTCCGGAAATTCGATATGAGCAAACAAAGTTTCCATATCAACCTCTGCAACAAAGGCTGGCAGCCTTTTGCGCACTTTAGGCGTTACAATGGTAGCCATGGGACTTGTAGCAAGCACCCCGGTTTTAAGTTGGTATTTAAAAAAAGATTTGAGTGCTGATATTTTGCGGTTTAAACTTTTGGCCGTTAACCCCTCCTCTTTCATTTCGGCGAGCCAAGACCTGATATACATGGCCGTGATGCCTTCAAGCGGAGGTGCATCAAATTGACTGGCGAGGTAGGCAAAAAACTGAGCAAGGTCGTTTTGATACGCTATAATAGTATGCTGGGCATAACGCTTCTCAAATTTGAGATGGTCTAAAAAAGGTTGCAATAGGACCGCGTACGCATCAGACATGAACCAAAAGTTTGGGCATAAAAAAAGTAGCCTAAAGTTAAGATACTTAAGGCTACTTAATATGATTTAGGAAATAAAGAGTAATTACCCTTCGATTTTTCCGCTAGCTATTTGTTGCTTGTAGATTGCTTTTAACACTTGTCCACGACGCACAACTGAAGGCTTAGTGAAAGCTTGACGCTCTCTTAATTGTAAAAGCGTTTTGCTTTTTTCAAACTTCTTTTTGTACTTCTTAAGCGCTTTGTCGATGTTTTCGCAATCTTTTGAGTCGATAATTAACATACTATGATACCTCCTTAGGTGATTTTTAGGATTGCAAAGATAAGGGATGATTATTAATTTACAAACGGTTCCAAAAAATAATTTTCAAATAATAATTAAATCTGAAAATTAGATAGACTTCCCTTTTAATGCTCCCTTTACGGCTTCGTCCATGGCGCGCTCAGCAAAGGGCCTGGTGGTTTCGTTGAGGGCTTCTATTTTGGCTTGAATTAGGTTCTTGTCCTCCATTGTGATAGCCAGTTGTAGCGCTTGCAACGCAAGCGCGGTTTGGGTAACCTCGTCTGGACTTAACAAAGATTGGTGCTTCACCATAAACTTTTCGGTAACGGCAAGTAACTGCTCCCCCTCTGTTCTGGCTTCCACTAGCGCCCTAAGCACCATATCGGCAGCTGCATTTTCGATACTATCCTGTAGCATCTTTTCTACCTGGTCATCCGTTAAATCTAGGGCTGGCTTTACTTCAATAATTTGTTCAACACCACTTCGTAACTCCTTGGCTTTCACTACTAATATACCATCAGCATTCAATAAAAATTGAATCTCAACTTTAGGAAGTCCAGCTGGCATACCAGGTATACCTGTCAGGTTAAACTCGGCTAGTTTGCGGTTGTCTTTAACCAAATCACGCTCTCCCTGATACACCGAAATACGCATACTGGATTGACCATCTACATGCGTGGTATATTGTCTTCCTACCTGCGTAGGCACTTTTGAGTTACGTGGAACAAGCACTTCCATAAGGCCGCCCATGGTTTCAATGCCAAGGCTTAAAGGTGTAATATCAAGGAGTAAGAAGTCTTTGTTATTGCCGGCTAAAATATCGGCTTGAACTGCCGCACCTAGCGCAACCACTTCATCCGGATTGATACTGTCATTGACAGGTTTTCCAAAAAAGGAAGCCACAGCTGCCTTGACAGCAGGAATACGGGTACTACCGCCAACCATCACAATGGAGTCTATTTGACCAGGACTTAGCTTGGCATCGTTTAGGGCATTTTGACAACAAGCAATGGTTTTGCTGATAATTGATTCAATTAAAGATTCAAAAACAGGCTTTGTGATCTGATATACTTGACCATCAATGGTTGTTTCAAATTGATCCGAACTGCTTAAAGTTTTTTTAGCTTCTTCTGCACTTAAACGTATGGTTTGTAATAAGTTAGGATTGGTTTGTAAAACTTTAATATCAATTGATTTTTGCGCTAACCAGTAATCAATGATGGCACGGTCAATATCATCTCCACCCAAATAAGTATCCCCATTGGTAGAGAGTACATCAAATACCCCATCGGTTATTTTAAGGATTGAAATGTCAAAAGTGCCACCTCCTAAATCGTATACCGCAATGGTGGTTTCCCCCTCTTTTTCAAGTCCAAGGCCATACGCTAAACTTGCAGCCGTTGGCTCATTTACAATACGGAGTACATCCAGTCCAGCTAATTTACCAGCATCGCGGGTGGCCTGACGCTGTGCATCATTAAAATACGCAGGTACTGTAATAACGGCTTTGGTTACGGGCGTTTTTAAAATATGTTCGGCACGCTTTTTAAGCTCTGCCAGTATAAAAGATGATAAATCGGTGGGAGAATAAAAACTAGAACCTACCTGCACTTTTACAAGGGCATCGGTATTGTCATCAATTACTTTATAGGTAAAATAACCAGCGCTCTGGCTTACGTCTTTATAGCTTTTACCCATCAAGCGCTTGGCGCTAAAAATGGTATTAGCAGGGTCTGTTTCTAAAAAACGCTTGGCCCCCTGTCCTACTTCTGGGTTGCCAAAAACGTCGAAGTGTACCACACTAGGTACTAAGCTAGAACTATCATGCTCTTTTAAAGCAACGGGTTGCTTTGTTTCAGGATGGATAATGGCCACCAAACTGTTGGTGGTACCCAAATCTATTCCTACAATCATTTCAGCCTTTTGAAGGCTACCTGTTGCGATATTAATGCCAATCTTTGCCATAAGTAGGCTGCGAAATTACGACTCTACCACCATAGTTCCACTCAAATGGTCATGCAAAGTGCTTCCTAAAAACGGAATAAAAAATGGATCTATGAGTATGAGCCTCGCTAATGACCTTATCAATATTTGCCCTACACTCGCTTTTAGCGTGCTAGCAGGGGTGCTTTTACTAGAAACTACCTTACAACCCGTAAGCCATTTGGCAGGTGTTTTGGCAAATAAGAATTCAAAAATAAAATAGTAGACAAAGAGGGATCCAAAGAAAAACCACCCAAAATTTAAGTGCATATAGCCCCAGTACAAAACATGAAAGTTCCACCATTTGTATAACAGTACCGCTAGTATCCAATAGAGTATCGTATCCACTAAAAAGTTTAATACCCGGGTGCCGTCTCCTACTTTTTTCATACTGCAAAAATAACGGCTTGAACCCGTAATACGCCTACTAACTATTCCTTACTTTTGCAACAAATAAGCACACCCCTATGACTTTGATAGAAGAACTACGTTGGAGAGGCATGATTCAGGACATGATGCCAGGAACAGAAGAATTACTAGCCAAAGAAATGGTGTCTGGCTATATTGGATTTGACCCTACTTCAGATAGTTTACACATAGGAAGCCTCGTGCCTATTTTACTACTCGTTCATCTACAAAATGCAGGACATAAGCCCTATGCACTTGTGGGTGGAGCTACCGGTATGGTGGGCGACCCTTCGGGAAAAAGTGAAGAGCGTAATTTATTATCAGAAGATATATTACTCCATAACCAAGAAGGCGTTCGTAAACAACTAGAAAAATTCTTAGACTTTGATGCTGCTAAAAAAAATGCAGCCGTTATGGTAAATAACTATGACTGGTTTAAAGAAATCAATTTTCTTTCTTTTATTAGAGACGCAGGTAAACATATCACTGTCAACTACATGATGGCTAAAGACAGTGTAAAAAAGAGATTAGAAGGCGATACCGGTATGAGCTTTACTGAATTCACCTATCAACTTATTCAGGGTTACGATTTTTACTGGTTGTACCAGAACAAAAATTGTAAACTTCAAATGGGTGGCAGTGATCAGTGGGGAAATATCACCACAGGTACCGAACTTATTAGACGCAAAACAGGCGGTGAAGCTTTTGCATTTACCTGCCCACTTATTAAAAAAGCAGACGGCGGTAAATTTGGTAAAACTGAAAAAGGAAACATTTGGTTAGATCCTAAAAAAACAAGCCCCTATCAGTTCTATCAGTTTTGGCTCAATGCTTCTGATGATGACGCCAAAGGTTGGATTAAAATATTTACCCTTTTGCCTGTTGCAGAAATTGAAGCTTTGCTTACAGAACATGAAGCTGCGCCACACTTAAGACTCCTACAAAAAAAATTAGCAGAGCGCCTAACGTCTTGGGTACATAGCGCCGCCGATTTAGACTTTGCCATAAAAGCTTCGGATATTTTATTTGGTAACGCCACTACTGAGGTATTACAAAGTTTAAATGAAAACGAACTTTTACAAGTAATGGAAGGCGTACCTACTGCTAAAATTAGCAAAGCTGCTCTAGCTAACGGTTTCGACCTTATAGACTTACTGGTAGAAACCAATATTTTCCCTAGTAAAGGAGAAGCCAAAAAAATGTGGCAAGCGGGAGGTATTGGACTTAACAAAACAAAAATAGGCCCCGAAAAATCAAGTATTGATACACATGACCTTTTACAAAGCAAGTACTTACTGCTTCAAAAAGGCAAGAAAAATTACTACTTGGTGATTGCCGAATAAAGTAGCAACTACATAGGTGCTAATACATTCCACATCGCTTCCGCTAATACTGCATTGCCTTTTTCGTTTAAATGCACGCGGTCGGTGGTTAAAATTTTAGACTCCTGATTGGAAGGGTTATTAGCCGTACTGTAATCCATAAATACTTTGCGTACATCCACAAGTGGCAAATTATTTTTTGCGCTAAAATCACGAATCCATTTGCTGTATAAATTAAGATCCCCATCTAGTTGATTGCTATTGTCCGTTCTTTCACCAATAACCCCTGGCGTACACACTACCACTTTAGCACCCGTTGCCTGAATTTTTTTAACGATAGCTTCATAAAATGGGCCAAACTTCCAGTAATCGGTACCGGTACCTGAAGAAGCTTTATGCCACACATCATTTACACCTATATATATAACAACGATATCCGGATTTTTTGAAAGCACATCATTGTCCATGCGTAAGTATAAATCATATACTTTATTGCCGCCAATACCAGCACCTACTAATTCATATTTTTGAGCCTTACCTGCAGTTGCAAGCATCTGCTCCATTACTCTAATGTATCCACCTGGTTTAGCGCCTTGCTCGGTAATAGAGTCACCAAAAAAAACAATCTTTTTCTTTTTATCATCTCTAAATGAGAGTAAAAACAAGCAACCGATAAAAACAGATAACAAGAGTAATTTTTGCATGGGTTTAGTGTTTTGTCCTTTAAATATAAAACATTTGAACAAAGTGAGTGCCATTTAGGAGCCCGACGCTAAATTATAGTCTGATTTTGAAGGTTTTAGTGAAAATCGACTCTAAAATATTTGGAAAATTTTAAGTTGCCCCCTATTTTTGCAGCCCATTCAGAAATGAATGGCCGGATTGCCTGATAGTATAATGGTAGTACGACTGTTTTTGGTGCAGTTTGTCTTGGTTCGAATCCAGGTCGGGCAACCAACTTAAAAAGCCGCAATTTTATTGCGGCTTTTTTTATGACTTTATATCAGCGGTATACATACTTTTAAACTATCCTCCCAGGCAGGTTGTTGAACGCCAAAATCCTGAATGATGGCACTGCAATCCATCAGTGAATAACGAGGTCGCTTGGCTGGCGTTGGAAACGCCTCGGAGCCAATTTTTGCAACCGCGCAATTCGAATGAATCATTTGACCAATGGCCACCGCAAAATCGTACCAACTAATATTTCCGCTATTGCTATAATGGTAAACACCACTATGCTTATTGCCAGCTACTTTTTGGGCAACCATATGCATGATGGCAGCAGCTAAATCGGCAGCGTATGTTGGTGCTCCTATTTGATCACCTACTACATGTAAGGATGGGCGCTCCCCCATTAAACGCATCATTGTTTTTACAAAATTATTGCCAAAGCGGCTATACACCCATGATGTTCTAATAATAATGCTACTAGGATTGTTTACTAAAGCCAACTGTTCGCCAACTGCTTTTGATTCGCCATAATAATTAACAGGATCTGTTGCATCAGAAGGCAAGTATGGGCTTGTGCCATTGCCATTAAAAACATAATCGGTAGAAACAGTAATAAATAAAGCATTGACCGCAGCTGCGTGAGCAGCTAATTTTCCTACGGCTGTCCCATTAATTTGAAAGGCTGCTTCTCTATCTGTTTCTGCTTTATCTACTGCCGTATAAGCGGCGCAGTTGATAACAACTGAAGGCGTATGGGCTTCAAAAAAGTTGTCAATAGAATCATTAGAAGATAAATCTAGTTGAGATCTGTCAACAAATAAAAAATCATATTGCGTATCATATAATGGCGCAAGCAATTGAAGCTCCGAACCTAGTTGTCCATTTTTTCCTGTAACTACAATAAGCGGCTTAGACATGGGCAAATATTTTAAGAAAAGCTTTTAGGTTGCTTAGTCCATTCTGACTTTGGCAATGACTTAAAATAAGCATAGGTTTTTTGAAGACCTTCGGCACGAGAAACAGTTGGTGCCCAAGCTAACAATTCAGATGCTTTGGTAATATCTGGCTGACGCTGCTTGGGATCATCTATAGGAAGTGGTTTGTAAATTATTTTTACGCCAGCGTCCGTTAATTTTAACACCTCTTGTGCAAAATCTATTAATGAAATTTCGTGTGGGTTGCCAATATTTACTGGCATCGAATAATCGCTTAACAAGAGTCTATAAATACCTTCAATTAAATCACTTACATAACAAAAGCTTCTTGTTTGCGAACCATCACCAAAAACGGTAAGGTCTTCGCCCCTAAGTGCTTGACCAATAAATGCTGGTAAAGCCCTACCATCATTGAGTCGCATGCGGGGACCATAGGTGTTAAATATGCGCACAATTCTGGTTTCAACACCATGAAATGTATGATAAGCCCTTGTGATCGATTCCATAAACCTTTTGGCTTCATCATATACGCCTCTTGGACCCACAGGATTTACATTACCCCAATAAGATTCTGGTTGAGGATGTACAAGTGGATCTCCGTATACTTCACTGGTACTAGCCACAAGTATTCTTGCTCCTTTATCTTTTGCAAGACCCAAGCAGTTATGCGTACCAAGCGCCCCAACTTTTAAAGTTTGAATAGGAATTTTTAAATAATCGATAGGACTTGCTGGTGAAGCAAAATGTAAAATATAATCAAGCGGCCCATCAATAGTGATGTGCTTTGTAATATCATGAAGTACAAATGAAAAATTGGGCAAGCCTTTTAAGTGCTCAATATTTTTTTCATCGCCGGTAATTAAATTATCCATGGCAATTACATTGGCGCCTTCAGATACAAAGCGGTCGCATAAATGCGATCCTAAAAATCCTGCTGCTCCTGTAATTAAAACCGTTTTATTTTTCATCATACTATATGCTCATTAAATGCTTGCTCTACCAATACTGTAATAAGTGAATC
>JAOASV010000192.1:0-927 GCA_030158535.1 Sediminibacterium sp. | reverse complement strand
CATCGCTTGCAATTCAAATAAATTTCTTCCATCAAAAATTAATTTAGAAGGAAGTTTTTTTGAAATCTCATCAAAATCAGGGGTTCTAAATACACTCCATTCTGTTGCAATAATGAGGGCATCTGCGTTCTCAAGTGCAGCATACTGGTTAGGCGCATAACTGATTGAATCCCCAATAACACCCTTTACATGCGTTGTAGCTTCCGGATCAAAAGCAGTAACAGTAGCCCCATTATCAAGTAACGTTTGAATAATAGTAAGCGCTGGAGCCTCTCTAATATCATCGGTATTGGGTTTAAATGCTAGTCCCCAAAGTGCAAAATGTTTGCCAGCAAGGGTACCATTAAAATGATTTTTTAACACTTCCACGATGTGCATTTTTTGCTTTTCGTTGACACGCTCTACCGCGTTTAATATTTTAAAATCATAATCATGTGAAGCCGCAGATTTAATCAATGCTTGCACATCTTTTGGGAAACAACTGCCTCCATATCCAATCCCAGAAAATAAAAAACGTTTACCTATTCGATCATCTGAACCTATTCCCCTTCTTACCATATCTACATCGGCACCCATTCTTTCACAGAGTTGCGCAATTTCATTCATGAATGAAATTTTAGTTGCTAAAAAAGAATTGGCTGCATATTTAGTAAGTTCGGCGCTAGCTTCATCCATATATATAACTGGATTACCCTGACGCACAAATGGCGCAAACAAATCGCCCATTAATTTTTTAGCACGATCAGAACTGCTACCAATAACAACGCGGTCTGGTTTCATAAAATCATCTACTGCAACACCTTCGCGCAAAAATTCCGGATTGCTTACCACATCAAATTCGCCACTATAATTTTTTGCAATCGCAGCGCGCACTTTTGCTGCAGTGCCAACAGGTACAGTACTCTTATCTACTATAACCGTATAGCC
>JAOASV010000191.1 GCA_030158535.1 Sediminibacterium sp. | reverse complement strand
GGATTAGGTATTGCAGATTCTGCTTTATATTGATCTAATTCGCTCATCAAATTACTTATTTAGTTTAAGTTTAAGTTTTTTTGCAATTCCCTCTGCCATTAATGGAGGTACAGCATTTCCAATTTGCTTAAACGATGCTGTTTGACCACCCTCAAAATAATAATCGTCAGGGAATGATTGAATCCTAGCAGCTTCTCTAATTGAGATTGATCTTATTTGTCTTTTATCTGGATAGATATAATAGTGGCCATCACATGAAATATGTGCAACAACTGTATGTGAAAATGATTTTGGATTTACAACTTGAAAACGGTTTGTAAATACTGTTTCATTTTTATGTTTTTTAAGTCGTTTAGGTAAATCAATATAGTTCAACCGCTTTGACTCGTCTAACATTTTATGTATTGCAATACTATAAATCTCAAGATCATTTTCATTATTTGGTCTTGCTTTATGTTGTGTAGTAAAATTCAAAATACCCCGTATTTTAGACTTTTTTAGGTATTCATTAGATTGTTTATTGTAAAATGTAACATCATCTCCAGTACCTGGTTTTAAACTAGGTAAATCAAAAAATAAATCTTTCTTAATAGCATATTCAGATGTGATTTTATTAAAATCTGGAAATTCAAAATCTATATTTTTTCTCCAGCCAATTATTATAACACGTTTTCTATCTTGAAGAACATTGAAATCTCTTGCGTTTAGTAATTTATAACTGAAATTATATCCAGCAGATTCAATAGCCTTTATAATTTTTGAAAAATATTCTCCATTTTTCGCTGATAAAATGCCAGGTACATTTTCAAATACAAACATTTTAGGATTGTATTTTTCTAAAAACTTAACGTAGTATTTATATAAATGATTTCTTGGGTCATCTTTCATTCCCTGAGGATCTCTAGCTCTTCCAACAATTGAATATGCTTGACAGGGAGGACCGCCAATTATTACATCAACTTTTTTACCTTTAACTTTCTTATCAATTGAATCAAATATATCATTTAAAGTTTTAGAAGAAATTTCACTCTGTATTACCGATTCTAGTTCACTTTTTGGGATTTGTTTCCATAAGGTTTCTCTAGTTATTTCTTTTTTTAAATAACTTTCATATTTTGAAAAATCCCCATTTTGCTTTAAATAATGGTATGCAACTCTTGTTTTAATCGTTTCACATGCAAATTTGTTCATTTCTACATGGGCAATTGGTGAAAATCCTTGTCTAATAAATCCTTCTGATAAACCACCAGCTCCTGCAAATAAATCTATATAAGTTAAATTCTTCTCGCTCATCATTTTCTATTATTCATTAATTAATTCTGATACTTTCACCTCTAATACTTTAGCAATGTTCAATAAAGTATCAATACTCGGATTTGTCTGATTGTTGCACCAATATGACACACTCACTTTACTTACACCTAGCAACTCCGCTAAGTCCTTCTGTTGAATATGTTTTTCCTTCAAAATCTCATCTAATCTGAGTACTTTCTTCATCTAATTTCTATATTATAAGATAGATGCCCAAGTTAAGCAATATTTGATTTCATTCATTACCTTTATTTATAATTTGTTTGTCATCTAAGGTCATATATCTCCTCATTTTTGGGTTCGTCTTTCTGATTTGACTTCTTGACACCCTAGGGGTAAAATGTCCCTTAAAATTGATCTATGTTCCGCCAACGATCATTTATAAGAGTCAGTTCCGAAAAAGGTGTGTAAAAAACAGTCAGTACCAATCCAAATGCAATAAGAAACAAGTCTAAATCCAAGTATTACTATAAGTCCAAGGGGAAATATATGAGGCTTAGGTCTCATAAATGAGTAGAAATATCTCCGATGTTAACGGAGATATCATCTAAATCATCAAAATTGGGGTGGTCACCTCGGGGGGTAATTGAAAATTTACATTGTTGGGATTATTAATGAATCCAATTTTTAAAAATCAAATCGCTAGTCACCCAGTAAAACTCCGATGTTAACGGAGAATTAAATTGGGGAAGGGGGGTGAGCGGAATTGGGG
>JAOASV010000190.1 GCA_030158535.1 Sediminibacterium sp. | reverse complement strand
GTACTACTTGGTAGAGCAGCCATTTCAAAAATTAAGAAATAAAATAAAATTTAATTAAACCCAATAAATAACAATGGAAGTACATCACGCGCATCACCCTGCTCACAAGAAAAAATGGGCAGAATATATTTTAGAATTTTTTATGTTGTTTTTTGCAGTGACTCTTGGTTTTTTTGCCGAGAACCAAAGAGAACATATGATCGAAAATCATAGGGCCAAACAATACATGCAAAGTTTGTTTGAGGATTTGAAAAAAGATACTTCATTATTCAACAGACTTGAAAGATATGATCAAACTCAAGTAAATAAAATTGATACTTCTATAAGCCTATTCAATGGAGGAGTCTGGAATGACAGTACCATAAAATTACTTTATGCAGTCAATTTGAGGACACTTGGCAATATCTCCTTGAATATCAACGAACGTGCAGCATCTCAATTAAAAAATGCCGGCGGTATGCGCTTAATTCAAAACCAGGAGTTAAGCAATAAAATTGCAGCGTACTGGGAGTTATCTGAGTCCATTAAAAATACCGGCTTGGCAATGGAGGATCTTAAATTAAGGGCCAGAGATCAATCCTATGCTATTTTTAACCAAAAATATTACATAGATGTAAATTTTGTCACTGTAAGTTCGGATGTAACACTAATGACCAAGGATTACAATACTTTAACTGAATATTCTAATAGATTAAATCACATTAGAAACTCAATTGCCAATGTGCGCATGCCATTAATCAAAAGATTGCATACCCAGGCGGATGAAATATTAAATGACTTAACAAAAGAATACGATTTTTAGAATATTAATTTACTTTTTCTTTATTACCACTAAAGTAATATCATCTGGATTGTGCTGACCTTCCATCCATTGATCAACAGAAGCAATTAATGTATTGATTATTTCTTGTGCTGATAAATGGGCTGAAGCTTGTAATAAATTTCTCAGTTGGTCATAATCGTACATTTCTCCTTTAAGATTAGGCGCTTCTGGCAATCCATCTGACAATTGTATTAAAACGTCATCGGCATCAAAGGTTCTAGTAATTTGATCAAATCCTTCGTTTTTAAGGCCACCTAATGGCAGTCCACTATTCATGATTTCTTCAACTGTGCTTGACTTTGACTTATATAAATAGATTGGCGGCATGGCTGCTGAACTGATTGCCAAATCATTGCCTTTGATTTCAACAATATTCAAACTCATTCTCAATGTGCCTAAATCTACTTTTTTAACTACATTATTTAATTTTTGCAGGGTTAAAGCAGGCGATTTTGCTTCTATCCCATTTAAACCAGCTTTAGTGATAGATACCATCATACCCGATATTACTCCATGACCTGTGGCGTCACCGCAAACTGAATACAATACGCCATCCTCTTGTGGAAAGAAATCGTAATAATCACCACCCACTTCGGTAGAAGATCTTATGAAAACGGCTATATCTAAATCTGGTCTAGTTGGTAATTTTTTAGGAAGCATGCTTAATTGCAAATCTCTTGCAGCTTTGAGTTCATTACTTTTTCTGTCTTCCTCTAATTGTCTAATTTTATTTTTTTGCTTATACCTATTGTAAATAGCTAGGCTTGTAAATCCGACAATAAAGAATAAACTAAAACCAATTACTAATTTTCTCTTTGCGGCTTCATCCTCTTGTTTTTGTTGCTGTCTTAAGGTTTCATTTAAATTGATATTCTCCGCTTCATTCACTTTTGACTTATCGGATAATTCATCTTTAATAGCATTGCTAATTTTTAAGTACTTAAAAGAGCTATCAATTTTATTTTTTTCATCATATATTTTAGCCAATAATTCACTTGCGTTTAATTTTCCATTGATAAAAGAAATGTTTGTGCTTAACGTATAGGCTTGATTTGCATAAAATATGGCACTATCTGTTTGACCTAAGCCATAATGTGCTTTTGCATATGTTTCATAGGCTTGCGCTATATCTTTTTCAAAATTATTTTGTTTTATAAATGCCAAGCCTTCGTGTAAAAAAATTAATGCTTTGCTATACTCCTT
>JAOASV010000189.1 GCA_030158535.1 Sediminibacterium sp. | reverse complement strand
CTTTGAGTAAGCCCCTCGTAGAAGTATAAGGAAGACGGCGAAGCCGGCAGTCCTGTTTAAAGTTGAAAGGGTTTGGGTAAAGAAAAATTACTTTAAATTCTCTAAATCATTTTGATCCTTTGGCCTATTAGCTGCGAGCTTTGCCTTGATTAGATCATCTTTATGAATTGTTCTAATAGGCAAACCATTCTCTTCGAAAAAATAATTACCCATTATTTCTAGATCTTGCCTTAAATAGCGTCTTATCCATTTTAGGCGGATGATTTATATCGTAATTAAATGCAATACTATTTAAGTATGCAGCAATCTTTAAACGCTCAAGCCATGAGAGTGATTTATAATATTCAGCGTGATTAGAAGCCTCTTCAACAGTCTGAGCTTTAAAAGCTGTTCTATCTAATTTATACGAATGCATCATCAAATATACAATTATATAATTTATAAATCTTCAGGCTTAATATGAACAATCTTGCCATCAATTGATACAACCAATGCTGTGTTTGTTTTCTTATGAAAGGCTTTTACATCATCATTGAAATTTTCAAGGCATTTTAAAATACGATTGGCTTCATCACTTCTGATCATTTTTTCATTTACAAGCTGCTTTTTAATAGGTTCCATTTGTATTGATTTGAAATGAATAATAGATTACCTGTATATCTTTCCGCAATTAGTTCCAATTGCTTTTCAGAGTTATCGAAAATCATGACTTCGTCAGCTAAAGGTAGATAAATATTTATAAGATTATTGAGTCCTCTTGTATATCTTCTTCTAATAATTTGATTTTCAATATTGTGTCCACCTTGAGCTACTCTTATTTTTACGCGCTTTAAAGCAATTTCAACGTCATTTAACCAGAAATAAAGTAAATGGATATGATAACCAAGTAATCGAGCAATATGTATTCTTTGAATATACAATTTAGAGGAGAGTGTAGTTTCAATAGCAAATGACTCTCCTTTGCTGAACAATTCATCAATTCTATTTAACATAATTCTACCAGCTATTATTGCAACTGCCTCGACATTATTTGGACTAAGTTCAAAAGCAATTATATCTGCATTCAAGAATATAATATCGTCTGACAAAAACTTCTTTGAAGCAGTCGTTTTCCCTGCACCATTGCATCCAGCAATAATGTATAATTTCTTTTCATAGGACATACAAGTAGTTTAAAATAAAACTACTAGATTTGATGCCTTAGATAGACAGTATCTCATTTAAGTTCTTAACAAGAAATTCGTTCGGAAATATGCTAATTACCCACCCACTATCTTACTCGTACTTCTGTACAAATAAGTATTGTAAATATGTCGTCTTGCAAAACGATCAGGTGTATCAGCATTGACTAATTTGACGTAGATGGCTTTAGGCACACCATAGTATTCATATTCAGTACCATCCGAGAATTCAACACGTAGAATTTCAGACTTGAATTCGAAATCATTGATGCTGGCTTCAGTTGTTGTCAGCAAATAAGCTTCTTTAGTAGCTTCATGTGTTTCTGGATGCACACTTACTAAAAAATGGTATGAAGCGATTAATTTAGCCGATTTTACCTCAGCAGCTTGTTTTGACTCATCACTATCCTGAAATTTGTCAGGATGCCATTCCATCATGATCTTACGGTATACTTTCTTTAAGTCCCCTAAAGTTGCCTTGTTATCTACTCCTAAAATGGCTCTATGTCGGTCAATACGCTTCATAATTCAATCAATAAGGCGCAAAAGTACATTCAAAATATGAGGGTACCAAAAGTCCTTAATAACCATAATCATCTTTCTATTGTTTAGATTTTATCAGGTCTAAAACAAGCTTTTCTAATGCATCAAGTCTATCCTTTTGTTGTTCTATGATTGTTTGTTGATCTTGCATTGCTTTTACCATGATAGGTAGCATATTACCATATCGAGCCTCTAATTTATCGGGATTAGACTCACTCACTAAATCTAGATTTAAACCAATTGGAGATGCCTTTTGAAGAGCCAACAGTTCTTGAGCGATAAAACCAGCAGATTTTATACCCACTTTTGCCTTATCTCTAGTATTCCA
>JAOASV010000188.1 GCA_030158535.1 Sediminibacterium sp. | reverse complement strand
GTGTAAGTGCAGAACGCCTCAGTCAAGCACTTCATATTGCAGAGCATGCCAAAAAGATGAATGCTACTGCGGTAGTGCATGGTAGTACAGGCGCTGGTAATGATCAGGTTCGTTTTGATATGGTTTTTCATATCATGATTCCTGGCGTTACCATTATTACCCCTATTAGAGATATGCAGCTTAGTAGAGAAGATGAAATTGCGTATTTAAAATCTAAGGGGGTTACCATGAACTTTGAAAAAGCTGCTTATTCGATTAATAAAGGGCTTTGGGGAACCAGTGTTGGCGGCAAAGAAACTTTAACGTCTAAAGGCATGTTGCCAGAATCTGCATGGCCAACACAGGTAACTGCATCAGGTAGCGAAGAAGTGAGTTTGCATTTTGAACAAGGTGCTTTAACCATGATTAATGACAAACGTTTTGATCATCCAACAAAAGCCATTCAATATTTACAAACCATTGCAGGTGCCTACGGCATTGGTAGAGACATACATGTTGGCGATACCATTATTGGTATCAAAGGACGTGTTGGTTTTGAAGCAGCAGCGCCCATGGTAATTTTAAAAGCGCACCATGCGCTAGAAAAACACGTGTTAACCAAGTGGCAGTTAAATTGGAAAGATCAATTGGCGCAGTTTTATGGTAACTGGTTGCATGAAGGTCAAATCATGGATCCTGTGATGCGCGATATAGAAGCATTTTTAGAAAATGCACAAGAAAATGTTACAGGCACTGTATTTGTTCAATTACATCCTTACCGTTTTACAGTCATTGGTATTGAATCTGCCTTTGATTTAATGAGTAGCAAGTTTGGTAAATATGGAGAAATGAATAGTGGCTGGTCTGGTGAAGACGTTCGTGGATTCTCTAAAATATTTGGCAACCAAACATCTATTTACCATAGCATCAAAAATAGCCAGTCATGAAAAAAATAAATGTTGGTATAGCAGGTGGTGCTGGTTACACGGGCGGCGAACTTATCAGAATATTAATTCATCACCCTCAGGTAAACATCACATGTATACATAGCAGTAGTAATGCTGGTAAACCCGTATCTGCAGTTCATACAGATTTAGTAGGCGATACCGATTTAGTATTTTCAAATTCTTTTTCTGATGCCATCGACGTATTATTTTTATGTGTGGGTCATGGCGAAGCAAAAAAATTACTTACAGAACAAAGTGTAAGCCCATCAGTTTCCATCATTGATTTGTCACAAGATTTTAGACTTGCACCAAATGCAACCATTGGAGATAGAACTTTTGTATACGGTTTACCAGAACTCAATCGTGAAAAAATAACCACTGCAAAAAACATTGCCAACCCGGGCTGTTTTGCAACGGCTATTCAACTCGCATTATTACCACTTGCAAAAGCAGGTCTCTTGCAAGATATTTATACTACAGGTATTACAGGCTCTACGGGTGCTGGACAGTCATTAAGTGCTACTTCTCATTTTAGTTGGCGCGCTAATAATATTCAGTCTTATAAAACACTGGATCACCAGCACGTTTTTGAAATTATACAATCTATCAATCAGTTGCAATCAGACGCGCCACTTAGTACAAGCGGCGAAGGGTCTGGCCTGCATTTTGTGCCATGGAGAGGGGATTTCACAAGAGGTATTTATACCAGTTCAGTAATGGATTGCAGTTTACCAATTGAGGCTGTTCTGGAAATGTATGCTAACTATTATGCGGCGCATCCATTTGTGGTGGTATCAGATGCTGCAATCCATTTAAAGCAGGTAGTGAATACCAATAAATGCGTATTGCAAATTGAAAAAAGGGGAAATAAACTGGTGGTGCATAGCGCTATTGATAATTTAATAAAAGGAGCTAGTGGTCAGGCGGTTCAAAATATGAATTTACTTTTTGGACTTGGTGAAACAACGGGTCTTTTATTTAAAGCAAACTTTTTTTAGACATGAAACTATTTGACGTATATCCACTTAATAATATCACCATAACAAAAGCTGCGGGCTCGTATGTGTGGGATGAAAAAGGTACGGAGTACCTAGATATGTATGGTGGGCATGCTGTTATAAGTATTGGTCATACGCATCCATACTGGGTATCAGCGATTGAAACGCAACTGCATCAAATTGCTTTTTATTCTAACTCTGTTATCATTCCTATTCAATCTAAGCTAGCAGAAAAAATAGGAACGGTAAGTGGTAAACAAGACTTTCAACTTTTTTTATGCAATAGTGGTGCAGAAGCCAACGAAAACGCTTTAAAGCTTGCGTCTTTTGTTACCGGCCGCAAAAAAATTATTGCATTTACAAAATCTTTCCACGGGAGAACTTCACTTGCCGTTGCAGCAACAGACAACCCGTCTATTATTGCACCTGTAAATGAAACAGATAATATTATTTTCTTGCCTTTTAATGATGATGAGGCGTTAAAATCATGCTTCGAAAAAGAGGGTGACACAATTGCAGCTTTTATTATTGAAGGCATACAAGGTGTTGGCGGTATTCGTGTAGCATCAAATTCTTTTTTACAAAGTATCAGGTCTTTATGTGACAAGCATGGCGCTTTATATATTGCGGATAGTGTGCAGTGTGGTTATGGCAGAACAGGACAGTTTTTTGCGCATGATGCTGCAGGCGTAGACGCCGATATTTATTCGATGGCAAAAGGTATGGGCAATGGATTTCCCATTGGCGGTATTTTAATTGCACCCCATATTGCACCAAAATACGGTATGTTAGGTACCACGTTTGGTGGTAATCATTTGGCATGCGCTGCTGCACTGGCAGTAGTAGAAGTAATGGAACAAAAAAATTTATTAGCGAGTGCTGCTAGTCATGGCGCTTACTTAATGGAAGCACTTTCAAAAATTCCACAACTACAAAATGTAAGAGGCAGAGGCCTTATGATTGGTTTTGATGTGCCGGATGAAATCAAAGATTTGAAAAAAGTATTACTGCAGGAGTTTAAAGTATTTACTGGCGAAGCAAAACCAAACGTAATCAGATTACTTCCTTCTTTGGCTATTACAAAACAGGAAATTGATATATTCTTAGATAGACTTCAAAAAGCCATTCAATCTTTGTCATGAAAAAATTTATCGAAGTAAGTGACGTTACAGACATACAAGCACTCATCAATAAAGGCTTGGCGTACAAGCAGCATCCATTCATGGATAAAGCCCTTGGCGCCAATAAGCGCGTAGGTTTACTTTTTTTAAACCCTAGTTTGCGTACAAGACTTAGTACACAAGTAGCTGCGCAAAATTTAGGTATGGATGCGATTGTTTTTAATGTAGACAAAGAAGGCTGGGCTTTAGAATTTGCAGAAGGTGCTATCATGAATGGGACTACTGTAGAGCACGTAAAAGATGCAGCGCCAATTTTAGGTCAGTACTTTGACATTTTATGTATCCGTACTTTTCCGGGCTTACAAAATAGAGACGAAGATTATTCCGAAAAAATTATCAATCAGATTATTAAATACGCGGGTGTGCCTGTTGTAAGCCTCGAAAGCGCAACACTGCATCCACTTCAATCATTAACGGATTTAATTACCATACAGGAATCCATTGCAGCAACTGGGCTTGTCAAAAAACCAAAAGTGGTATTAACTTGGGCGCCGCATGTAAAAGCATTACCACAATGTGTGGCCAATAGCTTTGCACAGTGGGCAACGGCCGCCAATTTTGCGGATGTTGTTGTTACGCATCCAGCGGGTTACGAACTTTCTGAAAAATATACCAAGGGGGCCACTATCACACATGATCAAGCTGCGGCTTTAGAAGGTGCCGATTTTGTGTATGTAAAAAACTGGAGCGCTTACGAAGATTATGGCAAAGTTTTTTGCACCGACCCTACCTGGATGTTAACGGAAAATTCACTCAAGCATTCTAACAATGCAAAAGTGATGCACTGTTTACCCGTAAGAAGAAATGTAGAACTATCTGATGAAATATTAGATAGCGCTAGCAGCCTTGTTACCAAACAAGCGGGTAATAGGGTTTGGGCTGCGCAAGCCGTATTGTCCACCTTATTAAATTCAAATAAGTAAGCGTGGAAAAAATATCCATTATAAAAATTGGCGGTAATATCATTGACAACGAAGTAAATCTTGCTTCCTTTTTAAACGCCTATGCGGCAGTAGAAGGAAAGAAAATTTTAATTCATGGCGGTGGTAAATTGGCCACTAAAATGGCTGCGGATTTAAACATACCTCAGCAAATGGTAGATGGCAGAAGAATAACAGATGCTGCCACCCTTAAAATTGTAACGATGGTATACGCTGGCTACATCAATAAAAATATTGTAGCGGCGCTTCAATCAAAAAATATACAAGCACTTGGCATTTGTGGTGCAGATGCAAATATTATTAAAGCGCATAAAAGAATACACGCCACTACCGATTATGGTTTTGTAGGTGACATTGACGTGGTAGACTCGGAAAAAATTGTGCAGTTATTAGAAGCAGGTCTATCACTTGTAGTGGCCCCCATTACACATGATGGTACAGGACAGCTATTAAACACCAATGCCGACACCATGGCACAGGCCATCGCTACTGCTATTAGCAGCATATACGAAGTGTCTTTGGTATACTCTTTTGAAAAAAAGGGCGTGCTTTCAGATATTCAAAATAACGATAGTGTTATCTCTGTAATTAATCCAGAAAATTACGCCAGTTTAAAAGCGGGCGGTCAGGTAAATGAAGGGATGATTCCAAAACTAGATAACGCTTTTGAAGCTTTGCAAAAAGGCGTAAGTAGGGTCATTATTGGAGACGCTTTAGATATTGAAAAATTAATTGCTGGAAAAGCTGGCACAACCATTCAAAAAAATTAATACCTACTTGGAAACAAATAAACATAATTACGCAACTGCTGCAATCGCTTTACTACAAAAGCTTATCGCCACGCCTTCTTTTAGTAAAGAGGAGGACGCTACTGCGTTCATTTTATTTGATTACTTAGGGCAAAATGGGGTAACACCTCATAGACACCTTAACAATGTTTGGGCGACTAATAAAAACTTTGATCCTGCAAAACCTACGATACTTTTAAATTCTCATCACGATACGGTAAAGCCTAATGCAGGTTATACGCTTGACCCTTATAATCCCATAATTAAAGACGATAAATTGTACGGGCTAGGAAGTAATGACGCGGGTGCATCACTTGTATCATTACTGCATGTTTTTTTACATTATTACAATGCGTCAAATCTTACATACAACATCATTTATGCGGGTACTGCCGAAGAAGAAATTTCTGGAAAAAATGGTATCGAAAGTTTGGTGCCGCATTTACCAGTAATTGATTGTGCCATTATTGGCGAACCTACCCGTATGCAATTAGCAGTAGCAGAGCGTGGCTTAATGGTATTAGATGTAATGGTGCCAGGTGTTGCAGGGCATGCGGCTAGAGGCGAAGGACAAAATGCTATATATCAAGCACTACCTGTCATTGATGTATTTAAAAATCATGTTTTTCCAAAATCCTCTGAATTGTTAGGTCCGGTACAGCAAACCGTAACTGTTATTGAAACCACCAATAAGGCGCATAATATTGTACCACCTGATTGTAAATTAGTGGTGGACGTTCGGGTGAATGAGTGTTATACGTTTGCACAAATATTAGAAGAACTTCAATTGCAAATTGATAATCCAGCAGTAACGCTTACGCCAAGAAGTACGCGTCTTAAATCTTCGGCGATTGCATTAGATCATCCGCTGGTTAAAGCTGGTATGGCTATTGGCAGTAAGCCTTACGGGTCACCAACAACATCCGATAAAGCGCTCGTGTCATTTCCAGCTTTAAAAATGGGTCCTGGTGAATCTGCAAGAAGTCATAGCGCAGATGAATTTGTCTTTATTGAAGAAATAGAAACGGGTATACAAAAATATATTGAATTGTTAGATCAGGTGGTACTTAAAAAGTAACAACTGAGTAAAAAATAGAAACGATGAAACTTTGGCAAAAAAATACAAACGTAGCAGCAGCGGTGGAAAATTTTACGGTTGGAAACGATCCGGCATTTGATGCGATGCTCGCGCCCTTTGATGTGCTTGGCTCACTAGCACATGTGCGTATGCTTGCTCAGGTAGGTTTATTAGAATCTTCAGAAGCGCAGTTAATTGACGCTGCATTAAAAAATATTTACAAGCAGGTAATAGCGCCAGGCTTTGTATTACCAGCGGGTGTAGAAGACATTCATTCTTATGTAGAACTCTTATTAACGGAGCAGCTTGGCGATGCCGGCAAAAAAATTCATAGTGCTAGAAGTAGAAATGATCAAGTACTCGTAGATTTAAAATTGTACCTGCGTCATGAAATCATGGAGCTTGTAGGTAGTGTGCAATCATTATTTACATTACTGCAAGCACAAAGTGAAAAATATAAAAACCATTTATTACCAGGCTATACGCATTTACAACTTGCTATGCCATCTTCATTCGGACTCTGGTTTGGCGCTTACGCCGAAAGTTTGGTAGACGATTTAATTACTTTACAAAGTGCATATAAAGTAGTCAATAAAAATCCACTTGGTTCTGCTGCTGGTTATGGATCTTCTTTTCCCATTAGCAGAAGTGTAACCACGGTTTTACTTGGCTTCGAAAATTTAAACTATAATGTGGTATATGCACAAATGGGTAGAGGTAAAGCAGAGCGCATTACTGCGATGGCACTTGCAAATATTGCAGACACGCTTGCAAAAATGAGCATGGATGCTTGTCTCTATTTAAATCAAAATTTTGATTTTATAGCTTTCCCTGCAGAGCTTACTACCGGGTCTAGCATCATGCCGCATAAGAAAAATCCGGATGTTTTTGAACTGATCCGTTCACATTGTAACCGTATAAAAGCATTACCTAACGAAGTAATGCTCATGACCACCAATTTGCCTTCTGGATATCACCGCGATTTACAATTACTGAAAGAGCATTTGTTTCCTGCTTTTAAAACCTTGCATGACTGTCTCGCGATGGCGCAATTGATGTTTGAGTCGATCCAGGTAAAAGAGACCATTCTCCTTGATGAAAAGTATAAGTATGCTTTTAGCGTAGAAGAGGTAAATAAGCTCGCTTTACAAGGCGTGCCTTTTAGGGATGCCTATAAACAAGTGGGTATGGCTATCGAAAATGGTAATTTTAGTTACAGCACCAACCTAAACCACACCCACGAGGGTAGTATGGGTAATTTGTGTAATGATAAAATTGAAAAAATGATGCAAGAAGTGCTTGCTGGCTTTAATTTTGCTATTGCTAGTAATGCAGTAGCTGCTTTACTAAACGACTAATAATTTATTTACATTTGATACTTAAACAACAATACATGAAACGTCTTTTTATTTGTTTATTACTTGCTTCTTTTGGTGCCAATGCACAGGTTAAAAAAGCGGCAACTGCTCCAAAAGTTGCTACAAAAACAGTAGCAAAGCCAACAATTGCTGTTAAGCCAGTCAATGCTTTTAAAAACAGTGCTGATAGTGCCGGTTATGCGCTTGGTGTTCGTATTGGTCAAAATTTAAAGGCACAAGGTTTTGATGCAATCAACCTTCCTAATTTATACCGTGCTATTGGTGATGTGTTTACAGGCAAAGCATCTGCACTTCCAGAAGCGGTGTTGGATAAATGTATTGGTGAGTTTGTACAAAAAGCAAATGAACAAAAATCGGCGGGTGCTAAAAAAGAGGGTGTGGAATTTTTAGCTGCCAATGCAAAAAAACCTGGTGTAGTTACACTTGCTTCTGGACTTCAATATGTAGTAGTAAAAGCGGGTGCAGATACAACAAGGCCTAAACTAACAGACAAAGTAAAATGTCATTACCATGGTACGCTATTAAATGGTAGTATTTTTGATAGTTCGATGGATCGTGGTGAACCTGTTGTGTTCCCTGTAAATGGCGTTATTAAAGGCTGGCAAGAAGCGTTACAGTTAATGACTGTAGGTAGCAAATGGAAATTATATGTGCCTTCGGATTTAGCTTACGGAGACAGTTCTCCAAGTCCTTCGATTGGACCAGGCTCACTACTTGTATTTGATGTAGAATTAATAAGTATCGAAAAAGAATAGTTTCCTTTTCTAAAATCAAGCCATGCGTATTTTAAAATTTAGCAGTTCATTTTTTACAATTGCTTTCATTGCAATTTCACTGCTGCAAAGTTGCTCTCCCAATAATGTCACCATTCAAAATGAGTATAAACAATATTTTGATGAGACTGCAACAACTGGTTCTTTTGGACTTTTTGATAATGGGTCTGGCGAGTTTTATATTTATAATCTAGCGCAGTTTAAAGACTCTACCTATGCGCCTGCATCTACATTTGAAATTGTGAATGCCTTAGTAGGTATCGAAACCGGCAGAATCGTAGATGAAAAAATGATACTTTCTGTAGACATTGCAGGTCCCATTCGAATGGATAGTGCCTTTAAACAAACTTCAATGCCTTACTTTATGGAAGTGGCCAGAAGAATTGGAAAAGACACTATGCAACACTGGTTAGATAGCTTGCAATATGGAACAAAAAATATGGGTTCCGCTGTAGATTCTTTTTGGTACAACAATAAGTTGGTGATTACCCCAGATGAACAGATGGGTCTTGTAAAAAAATTATATTTTGGCCAATTGCCTTTTCAAAAGCGAAGCCAAGAAATGGTTAAAATGTTAATGCTTCAAACAGCTAACACCAATTATAAGTTAAGTTACAAGCAAGGCGTTAGTTACAAGCAAAATGGCAAAGCAGTTGCATGGATTGTTGGTTGGATTGAAGAAAACAAACACCCTTACTTTTTTGTTTTACAAACTGAAAGTGCCGCAAATACTGATATAAAAACGGTGAGTATGACGGTGCTT
>JAOASV010000187.1 GCA_030158535.1 Sediminibacterium sp. | reverse complement strand
ATATGAAACTTGCTGGGGTGTATACCCTTCATAAAAATGAAAACGGCCGGACATTACCCAAACTTTCACCCCCTCTAGTGTACCAAAAATTAATCGGCCTTTATGTCCTTCGACAGTACTAACTGGAAAATGAGGAATTTCTTCGTATGGAATTTCAAATTCAGCAACAATTTCTGAAGCTAGATTTCCGAGTCCACTACCTAAAATAATACCAATGGCAGCCTGCTCTTTCACCTTCGATTGTATATAGGTTTTTGTTTCTTGTAACTGTTGAAGTATCGTTGACATATGCACTTTTTAGAGACTACAAATATAGTTAAGCTAGGGCAAAGAAAAAGGCCATTTCGCGGTTAGCGAAATGGCCTATAATTGGTTAAGCTTGTTTTAGTAATTAACTTAAACGTTTAACGTTAACTGCGTTAGGACCTTTACGGCCTTCTTGCACGTCAAAAATAACCTTGTCATTCGCCTCGATTTGGTCAATCAAGCCGTTAGCATGTACGAAAGTTTCTTTGCTTGAATTGTCATGCTTGATGAATCCAAAACCTTTTTCCTCGTTGAAGAACTTTACAGTTCCTTGAATTTGTGTGTCCATTTGTAAATTTGTAAATTGTAATTAAAGTGCAAAAGTACGCATAAATAGCCCCCCTACCAATAAATACTTGTCATTTGAAAAGTTAAATTGACAATTGATACGTGATTTAAGGCGAAAAAAACGAAATATTACTTAGTCCTCAAGGCTTTATAGGCAAAAAAGCAACTTAATAGCATTAGAACCGCAGCAAGCATAAAAGGCGCACCTGGGAAATAAAATGGGGCGATTGGACCCGTAAAGAAGGCAAATAAATTTGACATCACGAGTGGACCAACTATAGAAGTAATACTTATAATACTGGTCAATGACCCTTGTAATTCACCTTGTTCATTGGCTGGAACACTCCCAGAAATAATAGCTTGTAAGCCCGGTCCAGAAATACCTCCCAAACAGTATGGAATCAAAAAAGCAAACATCATCCAACTTTGTGATGCTAAACCAAATAAAACAAGTCCAATGGTATATAATCCTAACCCTACATATACACTTCTTTCGTTGCCAATTTTAGGATTCACAAAGCGTACCAGAACGCCCTGAACCAAACTAACCAATACGCCAACAACAGCCAGCGATATACCAATCATTTTTGGGGTCCATTTAAATTTTTCAATATTAAAATAACTCCAATTACTTTGAACAGCATGCGAAGCAATATAAATCAAAAAGAAGGAAACAATAAGTCCAGCAACTGCCGGAAATCTAGACAAATTTTTTAATGAACTTATGGGGTTTGCACGCTTCCATTCAAAAGCTCTTCTGTTATTAGCATCCAATGATTCTGGTAAAACAAAATAACCATACGCCGCATTTAAAAGTGCTAGACCTGCTGCAACTAAAAATGGAATTCGTGGTCCCATTTCGCCTAAAAGCCCACCTATCATCGGCCCTACAATAAATCCAAGTCCAAAAGCAGCACCAATCATACCAAAATTTTGTGCGCGCGTTTCTGGAGTACTGATATCTGCAATATATGCGGATGCCGTTGTCATGCTTGCTCCTGTAATTCCAGCAATAATTCGCCCAACAAATAACCATCCAATACTTGGCGCAAAAGCTAGAAGTAAATAATCGAGACCAAACCCGAGCAATGAAAATAATAAAACGGAGCGTCTACCATATTTGTCACTTAAATTTCCAAGGACAGGTGCAAATAAAAACTGCATGATAGCGTAGGAGAATGTAAGCAATCCACCAAATAGCGCCACTTTGCTAATATTGGTTGTGTGCAACAAATCTTCAATTAGCTTTGGAACAACAGGAATAATTAAACCAAGCCCTGTTACATCAATTAATAAGGTAACAAAAATAAATCCGATAGCTGCTTTACGGTTTGGAATCATGGGGAGTATGTGTTGTGCCTTACAAAAAAAAGCTTTTTCCTTGGTACTATCAAATAGAAAATGGGGGCACAACGTACCCCCATTTTAAACAAATGAACCCTATGAAACTTATTTCTTTAGCTCAAGAACTCCTACGCT
>JAOASV010000186.1 GCA_030158535.1 Sediminibacterium sp. | reverse complement strand
ATGTACTTGTGCGCACGGTTATGATGGCTATGGGGCTCCGATTATTGGGTATTGCGGTGGCCGTTTTACTCTATATGAAACTAGCAGGCGCTGCCATTAGCCCACGCTCTGTGTATGCCGGATTTGCGCTGTACCCACTTTATACCTGGCTTGAAATCAGGCTATTTTTAAAACTGAACGTTAAAAAATAATGCCCATTAAAGAGCATCCGATGCAGGCGCTGGCAGGTTTTTTGCCAGAAAAAAGTTTCGAGCAGGTGCTTGCGTATCTGCATGAGTACCGGGTGCATTTAACCATTACCAAACAGCGTAAATCGGTACTTGGTGATTACCGTCATCCGGGTAGGGGCGCTAACCACCGCATTAGCATCAATGGCAATTTAAATAAGTATGAATTTTTAATTACGTTTTTACATGAGCTCGCGCATTTACTCACTTTCGAAAAATTTAGTAACCGCGTAGAAGCGCATGGTAAAGAATGGAAATTTTGTTACGGGCAGCTCTTGAGTTCTTTTGTTGCACAACAAATATTTCCGCCCGACGTAGAAAAAGCACTTCAAAAATCTATTTTAAATCCTGCAGCCACAGCCGGTGGTGAAACAGAACTCTTGCTCGTGCTTCGTGGCTATAACGAAAAACACAAGCCCGGATACGCAGTTGTAGCGGGTATTCCAGAGGGCTCCCTTTTTGCAACAGACAATGGTCGTGTTTTTTGTAAAGGCCCTCTGCGCCGTAAACGTTACGAATGCGTTGAGGTTAAAACTGGACTTCGTTACACCTTTAGCGCGCTATCAGAAGTAAAGCCCATTTCAAATCCGTAAGAAAATATTCCGCGCAATAAAGTCACTAGCAGTGCATGCGCATAAAAAAGCCCCCAACAAGTTGGAGGCTTTTAAAACAATATACTTTAGATATTATGCTACCGCTTGTTTTACTAAGTCTGCAGCTTCACTTAACTGAATAGCCGACTGAACTTTAAGTCCACTCTCATCAATTAATTTTTTAGCTTCTACTGCATTGGTTCCTTGTAAACGAACAATGATTGGAATATTGATATTGCCTAATTTATTAAAGGCTTCAATAACACCAGCAGCAACACGATCACAACGAACGATACCGCCAAAGATGTTAATTAAAATAGCCTTCACGTTAGGATCCTTCATGATAATTCTAAAACCAGCTTCTACGGTTTGTGCATTTGCAGTACCACCTACGTCCAAGAAGTTAGCTGGCTCACCACCACTTAACTTAATCATGTCCATGGTAGCCATTGCAAGTCCTGCACCATTTACCATACAACCTACGTTGCCATCTAGTTTCACAAAGTTTAAATTAAACTCACCAGCTTCTACTTCGGTAGGATCTTCTTCAGATACATCACGCATCGCTAATAAATCAGCGTGGCGCATTAGTGCGTTGTCATCAATATTCATTTTACAATCCACCGCAATGATTTTTTCATCGGATGTTTTAAACAAAGGATTGATTTCTAGCATACCGCAATCTAGGTTCACGTATGCATTGTATAAGTTGGTTACAAACTTTACACAGTTTTTAAAAGCGTCACCAGAAAGGCCTAAGTTAAAAGCAATTTTACGTGCCTGGAAACCTTGTAAGCCGCCACCTGGGTGTACCCACTCTTTAAATATTTTTTCTGGTGTGTTGTGTGCTACTTCTTCAATATCCATACCACCTTCGGTACTGTACATCACAACATTCATTCCTTTTGCTCTGTCTAATAAAATAGACAAGTAAAATTCTTTTACTTCGTTAGGGCCAGGATAATAAACGTCTTGCGCAATTAATATTTTATTGACAAGTTTACCTGCTGCACCTGTTTGAATGGTTACAAGGGTACCGCCTAATAAATTACCAGCAATAGTTTTTACGTCGTCTTCGCTTTTAGCAACTGCTACACCGCGCTGCTCTTTTCCTTCTATTTTACCTTTACCTCTACCACCTGCGTGAATTTGGGCTTTAATAACTGCAAAATTGTTGCCAGTTTGTGCCTTTAAAGTGGCATAAGCCGCAGCTGCTGCGTCTACTGTTTCTACCGCTACACCTTCCTGTACTGGAACGTTGTACTTTTTAAGGAGTTCTTTAGCTTGGTACTCATGAAGATTCATACAAAAAAATTTTTGCGAAGATAAGCGAAACGGCTTTACATTAAAACCCTTAATTTTATGGTCTAATCCCTTATAAACACTTAAAATTCAATACAATGATCAAAAAAACATCCTTTTTGCTATTAGGAGCCGCTTTTTTAGTGAGTTCTTTAGCATTTGTTGCCCCAAAAACACCAAAAGCACCTATTACCCTAGCTGTTCAGTCAGATAAAAGCCGTGTAGACTTTATTGGCTCAAAAGCAGCTGATTTTCATACTGGTACCTTTACCGTAAAAGGTGGAAGCGTTCAAGTTGAAGGCGGTAAGTTAGTAGGTGGTTCTTTTGTAATTGACCTAGCCAATTTAAAAGTTACTGATGCTGCTGGTGAAAGATTAGCAGGTCACTTAAAAAGCGCTGACTTTTTTGACGTAGCTAAATATGGTGAAGCTACTTACACCATTTCTTCTGTTGATTATTCAAGCGCAACTGCTTGTACCATCAACGGTTCTTTAAACATCAAAGGTCTTTCAGTTCCAGTAAGCTTTGCTTCTAACATCAGAAGTGCTTCTGAAAAAGGACTTTTTGGTCAAGCTTACTTTAGTATTGATCGTACTTTATTAGGTATTGCTTATGCAGGTCCTTCTAAAGACGTTCAAATTGCTGTGCATTTATTTGCTAAATAATATTTACACCCCCTCCGAGATAGAAAGCTCCAGCATATTGTTGGGGCTTTCTTATTTATTACCTGTGCTGTTTGCAAGTACTACCGCGTTATATGCATTTACAATACCGCCGGTTTTCGAGAGCCTACTAAATGGAGTTGATATGCTGCTATTGCCTGGAAGTAAGCATGGCGCAGATGCTGCCGGAACGTACACTGATTTTTCTAGTATTGTTTTTACTTGTTTGGCAGATAGGCTAGGGTAGTAGCTGCGAAGTATAGCTGCAACCCCTGTTACAATGGGTGTTGCCATACTTGTGCCGTCTTGGTTACCATAAACGTTAGTGCCAGGAAGTGTCGAATAAATTTTTACGCCAGGTGCAAAAAGGTCTACATTTTGTTTGCCGTAATTGCTAAAATCTGCAGCAATACTAGCGTCCGTAATGAGGGTGTCGCTGCTAGCGCCAACCGTGATAAAACTGCTCGCTTGTTTTTTATAAGCGGCCAAATTTGCATTTGGGAAAACGGTGATGCTATCTAAATTATAATTTTCGTTACCTGCCGAGTGCACAAGTAAAACATCTTTTTGTTCGGCATAAGCAACGGCGCTATCTACCCAATATTTTTCGGGAGAATAGGCTTTCCCAAAACTCATATTAATAATTTTGGCGCCATTATCTACGGCATATTTAATGGCAAGTGCTACGTCTTTATCATATTCATCACCATCCGGCACCACACGCACCATCATAATTTTTACGGCATCCGCTACTCCATCTATACCGGTACCATTATTTCTGCTTGCAGCAATAATACCACTTACATGAGTGCCGTGGTTAGGGGTAGGTCCCATAATGTCGTTGTTACCATAATAGGCGTCTAAAAAATTATAGTAATTGTCTCTAACAATTAGGGTTCTTTCGTCGTTGGGTAATTTTTCTTTGGCTCCAAAAGCGGCGGTTTTGCCTTCTATGTATTCATCTATTTGTGCAATGGTGTAGGTATTTAATTCACCCTCATCTAATTGCATGAGCCTATGAAGTGATAGGAGCCCTAATTTAGCCTCTTTACCTATAATTGTAGTGGGTACAAATTTTGTGAGAGTTTCTCTATTGTAGCTTGCTACGTTCATTTCCTGTCTTAATACTTTGTCATGCTTTTTAAAAGCACTCGCAAGCATTTCAACATATTTTAGTTGGTCTTTTTCTTCGTCACTAAAATTTAATTCTGTCTCTATTTTTTTCCAGGTTGTATAAAGCGCTTTATCTGCGTTACTAAGTGTGTTTGTGTCGAAGCTGGGGTTTGAGAATTTTGCTTTGTATTTATGATAAATTCTGGAACGCTCATCGGGGGCTCTTTTTACGCTTTGTCCATTTTTACCACCTAAAAAATTCCAGCCATGCACATCGTCTATATATCCGTTTTTATCATCGTCAATACCATTACCCGGAATTTCTTTGGTGTTGGTCCATAAAATATTCTTTAAATCTTCGTGCGTGGTATCTATACCCGAATCTAAAACTGCTACAATAATAGGGGTGGCTTTTTTATTTTTACTGCCTAGATAGTCGTAGGCTTTTTGTAAACTAATGCCTAATACTTTATCAGCACTGGGGTCTAATGCTTGCCAGTTTTTTGGTACTACTTGTGCATGGAGTTGATGCATGCCGCTAAAAAGCAGAAGGGTAGAGCCAATAATCGTTACAAGGGTAAAGCGCATTTTCATGACGCTAAAGTACAAGTTTCTGAGGTCTAAATACAGCCCCTGTCTCTTAAGAAAAAGATAAAAAGGCCGGCAAAGCCCATGGGGTGTGAGATCCATTTATTTGGCCTGGCTATGCGCTAGTAGCTGATCATACACGGTACCGTAACTGCTTCCAATAGGAATTTCTTTTTCGCCCACCCAAATTTTGCTTTTGCTAAACTTGTCAATTTTAGCAATGGGTACTATATAGGAGCGGTGAACCCTAATAAAATCGCGAGATGGCAATTTTTCCAAAATGCCTTTTAGGGTCATTAAAGTAAGAACAGGCGTGGGCTTCGTGTATATTTTTATGTAATCGTCAAGTGCTTCAATCAGGTCTACGTCTTTCAAATTAATTTTCATAATCTCGTAGTTGACCTTCACAAAAATAGAATTGAGCTGTACTTCCTGCGCACTTAAAAACTCGGTGTATTCTTTAATTTTATACGCAGCTTTCAAAAAGCGGTCGTATTCAAAAGGTTTTAATAAATAGTCTACGGCGTCGGCATTAAATCCTTCTACTGCAAAATCTTTATAGGCAGTTGTAAAAACCACCATGGGTTTGCTCGGTAAACTTTTATAAAATTCAATGCCTGTAATGTCTGGCATTTGTATGTCTAAAAATAAAGCGTCTACTTTATTTTCTTTTAAGTAGGCTAGCGCTAAGTCTGTGTCACTAAATGTTTTAACCAGTTGTAAAAAAGAAATTTTAGAACAGTATTCTTCAATAATTTTTAATGCAAGTGGTTCATCATCGATGGCTATACATGTAATCATACAATTAACAGTTAATGTGTAAAGAAACTTGATAGGTGTTGTCTTGTGTGCTTATGTTGAGCTGATGCTTGCCAGGGTATAAAAGTGCTAACCTTCTTTTGGCGTTATTAATGCCAATACCTGTGCTGTCTAAATGCGTTGAAATATTGGTAGCAATTGTATTTTTTGATTCAAATACAATTTGGTTTTGTGTTGCATGAATTTGAATATCAATGCTTGTAGCTTCTTTAGTGCTAACGCCATATTTAAAAGCGTTTTCTACAAATGGAATAAAGAGGAGTGGTGCAATTTGCATTTCATCAATAACGCCAGTTGTATTAAACACTAAGGTTACTTTGTCCGTTAATCGCATTTGCTGTAGCTCTATATAATTTTTAGTAAATTCAATTTCATTGCTAAGCGGTACAAAGTCTTTTTCTGTTTCAGATAAAATGTACCGCATGATTGACGAAAGCTTCATAACAGCAGGCGCTGTTTGTTCACTTTTTGCAATCGCTAAACTGTAAATATTATTGAGCGTATTAAAAAAGAAGTGCGGGTTGATTTGCGATTTTAAAAACGACAACTCGGTATTCAATTTTTCGTTTTCTGTTTCTTTTTTAGTTTGCTCAGAGCTAAGCCAGCGCTGCGTTACAGATATGCAAGTGCCAAAAGATAAAACCAATAAAAATAAAACGGTATTGTAGGGGTCTGCTAGTCTTCTTGACTTTCTAGGCGTTCTAGTAATTTTTTTATCCCCTTTAAATGAAGGGTTGATAATATAATTTCCATTTTGTTCGATGTATTCTGGGGTAGCAAAAATGGTCGCTACTTGTTTGGGTGTAAATAGGTAGATATTTAAGGATACAACCACTGATAAAATATACAACCACCATTTTCTATTGATCAGTAATGCAGGCACCAAATACTGCGTATTGAGGTAGTAAAAGAAAATGATAAATACGTAATTGATAATGATGGTTGCCACCATATGATCACTCATATTAAACTCACGGAGTCTTGGAAAGAAAACCAAATACGGTACCGAAAAAAGGCAAATCCATGCCACTAAGTGGGTGAGGAGGTTCAGTATTTTTTTATTCTCTTTCAAAATGATATCCATTAAGGTGTATAAACATAATAAAACTAATAGCGCAACCTTAAACAATAAGCATAACTGGGTGAAATAAAAGGCTTAATCGGTAGAGAGTGATTTACGAAAAATGCGCTTTAATTGTTTGAATGGTTCCGGTTGTAGAAAATCCGTCTACGATGGGGTTGATAACCACTCTACCACCAGCAGCCATTACTTCTTTGGCGCCCACAATTTGATCGGGGGTATAATCGCCTCCTTTAACAAGTACGTCTGGTAAAATGGCTGTTATTAGTTCGAGGGGTGTTTGTTCGTTAAACACTACAACGGCGTCTACCACTGCTAAATTTCTCAATAAAATGGCACGGCTTTGCTGGTTGTTAATGGGTCTCGAATCTCCTTTTAATTGTTTTACACTGGCGTCACTGTTTAGTCCTACAATTAAATAATCAGCTTCTTTAGCAGCCGCACTTAATGATGCAATGTGGCCTTCATGTAATATGTCAAAACATCCATTGGTAAAAGCAATTGTTTTGCCTTTTATGCGCCAAGCGGCAACCTGTGTTAAAAGTCTTGTTAACGAATATTCTTTCAGTTCAATGGCCTCAATTGCTTTCATTGGATAGCTTTTTTTTATTATAAATGGGAAGTAGTATTAAACAGATGCTTCCTACAATAAGTACAATAATAAATTGAGCAAACCACTGTAGCGTTCCATTGGCAAATCCTATTTCAAAAGGAACGCCCATTTTTTCTACAATTTTAGCAATAAAATATGCATAAGCGCCAATGCCACCTGGGGTTACAATCATGCCAATACTGCCAAAGGCAAGTGCTGCGAGGGCCGCATCAAAGCCAAGTCCAGCAGTACCTGCAGTGGCGCTCAGTCCAACCCATGTTCCGCCAATATATAATGTCCAAATTAAAACACTGTAAAAAATAAACAATCCTTTTTGTTGCAGGTATCTAATGCTAGATACACCTTCCCAAATACCGCTCATTATGTTTTTAGCAGACATCACAAAAGGGAGGTGTCCATATTTTCGACTCCAAATTTTTAAAACAACAATCAGGATTACGATGCTGCCAATTACAATACCAATTTTTTGCATTGAAAATTGACCCGATTTATTTTCAAAGAGTTGTCTAAATAACTGCAAACCATATGACGCAATTAAATCCGTTTGTGTAAGGAGTGTAATAATAAAAACAATGCCTAATGAGATAACGTCCACAGCTCTTTCCGCGACAATGGTGCCTACTAATTTTTCGGCGGGTACTTTTTCATATTTAGCAAGTAGGGTACATTTTAAAACCTCTCCCAAACGCGGGATGGCTAAATTGGCCAAATAGCCAATCATCACAGCAAAAAATGTGTTGGGAATGCTAGGCTTATAACCCATTGGTTCCATTAATATGCGCCATCTTAAAGCACGCACAATATGGCTAAGAGATAAAATCAGAAATACCGGAACCATGAGCCAGTATTTGGCGCCTTTTAGGGTATCCATGAATTCGTCCCATTTGTTGGCTGGAATTTGGCGCAAGCTCCACCATACTAAAAAAAGGCCTAGTCCAAAAAAGAAGGCATATTTTAAAATAGCGCTGATTTGCTTTTTCATGATACTTATTAAGGTCCAAACAAATGTAAGGCCTTCTGCCTTTTAATCGAATACAATTTTTATTATATATATAATGTAAATTAATAATATATAAAGTTGTCACGAATAGCCAAAATCATGCTTTTTTTTGGTCAAAGCATTGCGCTAGCTCGATTCCTTATAAATTTCGTACCTTTGCTCCCTTAATTTAGGCTCTAGGTAAAAATTGGTGACTCATGTCTACAAAGAAAAGAATACTGTTTATTGCTACCGAGATGTCTCCTTATTTGGAGTTGACAGAGTTTGCAGAAATCATTAACAAATTAGCCATTAAAAGTAACGATAGTGGACTTGAAGTGCGTTGTATCATGCCACGATTTGGGGTGATCAACGAAAGAAGGCACCGCTTGCACGAAGTTGTTCGTTTATCGGGCATCAATGTTTCTGTAGACGAAGACGATTATCCATTACAAATTAAAGTGGCGTCTTTGCCTAATGCCAGACTTCAGGTATACTTTTTAGAAAATGAAGACTTTTTTAAGCGTAAGCAAGTTTTTCATGATGAATCAGATAATTGGTTTGACGATAATGCTTTAAGAACGGTGTTCTTTTGTAAAGGCGCTCTCGAAACAGTTAAAAAATTTGGTTGGCCTCCCGATATTATTCATTGCAGTGGTTGGATGACTGGCCTTATTCCTGCTTACATTAAAACAGCTTACAAAAAGGAGCCTGTTTTTGGAAATAGCAAAGTGATTTTTACCATTGGTCAAAATACCTTTGAAAACGAATTGGGGTCAGATTTTATGAAGCAAGCGCTCATAAACGCCAACGTTAAAGAAAAGGATTTAGAAGCTTTTAAAGCTGCCAACAATACTGCTTTATTTAAAGGAGGCGCCAGCTTTGCAGATGCCATTTCATTTGGTTCGGATCAAATTGAACCAAGCTTAACAGCCGAGTTTGCAAAAGTAAAAG
>JAOASV010000185.1 GCA_030158535.1 Sediminibacterium sp. | reverse complement strand
GTGTACCATTATCAAAAATAACAACGATATTATGGTATTCATTAGCAGCGTTGATTGTTCTGTAATCAAATGCTAAATCTTCCCATGCATTTGCAACTGTTGTTAGCACTTCTTTTTCAAAAGCGATAGAACCGTTTCCTGCATTTTCAACCTTAAGAAGCACTTTAGCGCCAACTCTTGGAGAAAATACTTTCATTCTGAAAACTTTGTTGGCAGAAAAATCAATTGGACCACCAAGGCCAATCCAACTTCCACCCCAAGGATCACCAGCATTTTTTACCATTTTAGCAACTCTAGTAGACGCATTGGCAGCACTACTATGCGGATTAGCAACAACAGTTACATTACCGCCACTAAAATCATTCCAAGCATAGTTGATAGAAGTTGATTCAAAAGTTACGGGAAGAACAACAGGATCCACAATCGTAATCACTCTTGTAAATGTTGTTGTTGCAGCACCACCACTCAAAGCAACTACTCTAACAGTATAAGAACCAGTTCTAGCGTAGGTTTTAGAAATGGTTTGACCTTCTAAGAAGTTAGTAGGTACTTCGTTAGCTACATCACCAAAATAAACTTGAAAGAAAGTCTCATACAATGCTTTTGCAGAAACATTCACTTTGTATTTATTAGCTGGATCAATTACAGCTGTTACCTCTAAATTTTCTGGTGCTCTAAATGTTACCGTTAATTTTTGAGTTACAGTTGTAGAAACACCCGCAACGTTTGTGCCGGTAATTTTTACATCATACACACCTTCTGGGTAAACTTTTGAAGTACTGCCGCCAGGCAACACCTTCACAGGACCCGCAGTTCCATGACCATAAGCAATTTCAAAACTTGCAACACCTTCACCATTAGGTGTGATGGTTACAAGACCAGTATTGTCTTGGGTAATGGTAAACATGGCACCCAATTTTGCAGATGTCGCAGTCGTTTGCACGAAAGAAACATCATCATTGATTTCTTTTTTACATCCTGAGAATGTAGAAATGAGTATCAAGCCACTCAATAAATATTTTAATGTTTTCATACTATTTAATTCAATAGATTATACAATGAGATTAATATCCAGCATTTTGAGTTAAACCAGAAATATCAACCTCTTGTTGAGGTATTGGGAACACTTCATGCTTACCAACTCTAAAGCCAGTGATTTTTGAAGCCGCTTGTCCAGTTCTAACTAGGTCAAAGAAACGATCTCCTTCCATAGCAAGTTCTAATCTACGCTCATCCCAAATAGCTTGACGAAGTGCAGTTCCAGTTGCAGTAATGTTATTTGAAGCATTACCAAAAGCTCTTTGTCTTACTTGATTTAAATAACCTTGTGCTTTTGCATCATTCGGTGCTGTAGCTCTATTAAACGCTTCAGCAGCCATTAATAAAACATCCGCGTAACGAATGATTCTAAAGTTGTTGAGGTAGTTTAATTCTACTTGACCAGATGTTTCTCCTTTACGTGGCAAATACTTTTGATTGTATAAACCCGTGTTTTTAAATGGAGCTACTTGATAGGTAATATTAAAAGAAGGATTAGCCGCTTTGTACGCTTCAATATCCAATACTGTTACCGCTTTTCTTTTATCACCCGCAGTGTAAGCAGCTGCTAAATTTTGAGTTGGTAAATTGGTACTCCAACCTGCAGCATAAGGCATTTGAGCAGAACCATTTAAGCCTCTGATACCACACTGCTGAATAGCATAGTTACCTTGGCCACGTGTTGCTCCACCCCAGTTGTAATAAGGAGACACATTAGAGTATTGAATTTCAAAAACAGATTCAGGACCGTTTTCGCCAGTTGCTAAATACATTGCGCCAAAATCAGAAACAAGTGAAAATGCATTTGCATTGATTACAGCGTCAAGTGTGGTAGCAGCTAAATCAAATTTACTTTGATAGAGATACACTTTACCAAGTAAAGCCTGTGCAGCATACTTTGTAATTCTACCCTTTTGAACTTGAACTGCAGGAAGCGCCGTTACAGCAGCTGTTAAATCTGCTTCAATTTGCTTGTATACGTCCGCTTTAGGTGAACGTTTTAAAGTTTTTGATTGTGCAAGACTTAAGCGCTTGTCTGTAAAAAGAGGCACATCACCAAACATACGCACCAGCGTAAAGTAATAGTATGCGCGTAAAAAATGCACTTCACCATACAATGCTTCTTTACCAGCAAACTCAACTTTTTCACCCGCTAAATTTGCCGCTTTATATTGCGCCATATAGTTGGCACGGTTAACACCTTCGTATGCAGATACCCAAATTTCTTGAAGGGTTCCGTTTACAGGTGTGTGTGTATAGTCATCAATTTGTTGTAATGATAATACGTCAGACGCATTTTCACCACCAGATACTGCGTTATCAGAAGCAATATCACCAATAGGCACAACTTGATTGAGCCATTGTAGTGGCGTGTAAACACTCACCAACATATTTCTATAATCAGATGCAGACTTTAAATAGTCTTGCTCTGTGATAACAAAATCTTCGTGAGGATTGTAATCGACCCACTTTGTACAAGATATAAGCGTGGTAATAACTAAAACCAGGCCTACTATTTTCATTGAATTGATCTTCATAATTGTATGTTTAAGTAGTGAAGATTATAGTTTAATATCAAAGCCAAAAGCAAATGTTCTAGCTTGAGGATATGCACCACGATCGATACCTGTATCTAAAATACCACCCGCAATTTCAGGATCAAATCCAGTATACTTTGTAAATACAAAAGCATTTTTTACTTGTGCATATACGCGAATACTGTTGAACCATTTTTTAGAAGCTGGTGTATTAAAGGTGTAACCGAGTTGGATATTCTTGATTTTTAAGAAAGAACCATCTTCTACATATCTATCTGATACTCTGATATTACTATTTGCATCTACAAATGAATATCTTGGTAAGCGCGCATCGTTTGTAGTTCCCTCACCAGTCCAACGTCCTAGTACAGAACGGTCTTTGTTAGAAAAGTTAGCGTTACGCTCGTATGCTTTATAGATATCATTACCTACAGAAGCGTACAGGAATGTATTAAAATCAAAGTTTTTATACGTTAGGTTAAAACTCCAACCCATTGTAAACTTAGGGAACGGATTACCAATATTGGTTTGGTCTGAAGCATTGATCACACCATCACCATTCATGTCTACGTATTTAATATCACCTGGCTGTGCACCTGCTTGCTTAGGCGAAGCTGCAATGTCTGCTGCGTTTTGGAATAGACCTGCCGTTTTGTAGCCATAGAAATAACCTGGTGCAAATCCTTTTTCAAATACAGTAACACTTTGTGATTGACCATTGAAGTAGAATCCACCTAAAATTTTAGCAGTTCCATTATCGTTGGTTGCTGTAACTAAGTTGGTAGCTGTTGTGAAAGTTAATGCAGTATTAAATTTCAAATTCTTACCAATCGATTCGTTATAATTTAAAGTGAAGTCAAAACCACTGGTTTTAGTAGCACCAATATTTGCAATTGGACTAGGTACAGTACCTAAATACAATGATGCAGCTGGGGTAAATAATAAACCGTCAACTGTTTTTTGGAAATAGTCTGCGTTTAAAGAAAACTTGTTGTTAAGTACAACTAAGTCAAAACCAATATTTGATTGGATTTGCTTTTCCCATCTTAGTGTGGTATTAGCAGAAGATCCAACTGTAGATCCTGGATAAAATACATCGTTAAATGTATATCCATTACTGTTTGCAGTAGGTCCGTAGCTTGGTCCGCCAGTAACAATGCTAACAAATTGTGGGTTCACATTTTCGTTACCAATGCTACCATAGCTTCCTCTAATTTTAAGTTGATCTACCCAGTCTGCTTTAAAGAATTTTTCTTTAGAAACAACCCATCCAAGTGATCCAGAGAAGAAGTTACCAAATTTATTATCAACACCAAATGCATAAGAACCATCTCTACGTGCACTAAATGATGCTAAATATTTGTCTTGATAGTCGTAGTTGATACGAGAAAAATAAGAAAGGTTTCTTCTAAAATATTGATAGTAGTAACCTGCTAAAGCATTGGTATTGGTTGCTGTGTTGTTTCCAGTTGCAGCCGTAAAATCTGCAAATTCCCAACTGTTAAATGGAACATCTTGACGAGTTGCGCCAGTAGCATTACCACTCACTTTTGCTAAAGAAAAACCAAGCACGGTTTCAAAATTATGATCCTGATTTAGTTTAAAGTTATAGTTTGCAAAAGACTCCCAAGTGTAATTGAAGTTGCTCACTTTTTCGTGTGATACACTATTGAATCTTCCGGTTACAGTAGAGCCATCAGCATTCATTGAATTGTCTACGTTTAATGGGCCGTAGAACACAAGTGGAGCAAAGCTTTTAGCATTACCATCATACTTTGTGTAACCAAAACGAGAAGACAATGTAAGGTTGTTTAAAACCTTGTATTGCAACTCAAACTTTCCGTAAATTTTAGAACCAACATTTGAGTTGTACGTGTTCTCTAATTTAGTAAGTGGGTTAAAGATTTCAGATAATAATAAATTACTGAAACCATATTTACCTGCTGTATTAGGTACATTGTTTAATACACTTACGGTAGGATCAAAATTGATCGCACTACCAATAACACTATTAAATGAATTTTCTTGAATGCCTTTAGAGTTTAAAGTAACTGCAGTGGTATTCAATAAGAATTTAAGTTTCTTAGAAATATCAAAAGTTAAGTTGGCAGAAAAGTTACCTCTATCAAAACGAGATTTGTCATTTCCTCCTACTATACCACCTTGGGTTAAATAACCCGCAGATAAGAAGTAGGTCATATTTTCACTACCGCCTTGTGCTGCAATCGTATGAGATTGCATCGCAGCTCTTTTAAATATTTGGTCTTGCCAATTGGTGCCCACACCTAATAAAGAAAGGTTTGGAAACACAATAGGTCCACCAGCAGTGGTGCTACCTTCATTGATCATGGCAGCATATTCTGTAGCGTTTAAAACACCAAGGGTGTTCATCACTTCTTGCACACCATAGTTACTATTAATAGTAATCGCTGCTTTTTGGTTTTTTCTACCACCTTTAGTGGTCACTACGATAACACCATTACCACCTTTAACACCAAATATGGCAGTTGTAGCAGCATCTTTTAATACGTTGATTGACTCGATATCTGCAGCGTTAATAGCATTAAGGTCAGTGAGTGTTTGAGGAACCCCGTCAATAATTACCACTGGGTCAGTACCAGAGAAAGAAGGAATACCTCTAATTAATACGGTTGGTTTAGCTCCAGGTGATCCAGATTGAATCACATTAACACCAGACGCCTTACCTTGTAAAGCCTCTTCCGTTCTCACGGGTTTTAATTTTTCAATATCACTTGACTTTACAGTCGAAATAGCACCAGATATTTTGGTAACCTTTTGGGTACCATAACCTACTACTACAACATCACCAAGTGTGTTTGCAGGGTTTTGTTCTAAAGAAACCTCTACTTCACCCGCTTTTACCACCGTAACCTTGGAAGTAATCAAGCCTGTGTAAGTGATTTCTAGGATAGAACCTACAGCTGTGTTAAGTGAAAACCGGCCATTGGCATCGGTGAGGGCAACAGATTTGCCCTTAACAGAAACAGAAGCCCCTACTAGCAATTCGCCAGTATTTTTGTTTTTTACTCTACCGGTAACGGCAATTGACTGAGCGTAAAGCGTTTCTACGCCAAGCCCGAGCATCAAAACAAGGCACATAAGAATAAATCTTATTTTCATAATGCAATCGTTTATGTGAAAGAAAAAAAATGAATTTTTGGCAACGTAAAAGTAGTAACAGACACTACAAAATCTTTATTGTTTAACACTTCAATACTACATCACTATTTTTAACTAATTGATTATCAATAATGTAAATTACTTCAATACTACATCATCGAACATTTCATATATTTAAGTTTTAATAAAATCTTTGAGCAGTGAAAAAATTTGTCTTTTTACTCCTACTTCCCATTTTTGCTAGTAGCCAAAATACCATTGGCCTTCCAGATATTATTAATTATTCTAAACTATCCTACAACGCAGGGCTGCAGAATTGGGATGTAAAACAAGACAAAAACGGAATTGTTTACTTTGCCAACAACGAAGGCTTATTAAGTTTCGATGGCAAGAATTGGAAACTGTACCCCCTTCCCAATAAAACCATTGTTAGATCTGTAGAAATTGGTAGCGACCATAAAATATACGTAGGCGGGCAGGACGAACTTGGTTATTTTGCCCCAAATACCAACGGTAACCTAGTTTATAACTCACTTACAGCGTTAATTCCTGCTAAATTCAGGTCATTTGAAGACGTTTGGGACATCGTTTCTTTAGGTTCATCCCTGTTTTTTAGGTCTCCCAATAAAATTTTCCAGTACAATGGGGGTTCCATTACCGTATATAAAGCCCCTTCCGAATGGGCTTATTTAACCAGCTGTAACGGCAAATTATACGCACACGACTACCAAACAGGCCTGATGTCATTTGAAAATGACAGCTGGCAACCAGTGTTAACCAATTATATTTTTTCCAAAACTGACCCTATTACAGGTATGATCCCAAGCGGACCCGGTGCCATCATTACGACTTTAAAAAGTGGGATTTTTTATTTTACTAATGGTACCATCACCCCAATTAAGTCGGGTGCTGCAAATTTTATTCAAAATGAACGGATTTATAGCGCCATCGCCATCAACAAAGAGTGGACTGCCCTAGCAACAAGCAATAGTGGCGTATATATTATAAATAACACAGCCGAAATCATTCAAAAGTTTTCAAGTACCGAAGGACTTCAAAGCAATAACATTTTAAGCATCTTTTTAGACAACAAACAAAATTTATGGCTGGGCTTAAATAATGGGCTAGACTTTATTGCCTACAACAGCGCTATCAAACATATATCACCCAAACTACTCGACGAATCTGGCTACACAGCCATGATTCAAAACCAACAGCTCTATATTGGTACATCTAACGGTCTCTATACGGTTGGACTTCAACCCCTAAAGGATTTAAGTTTTAGTAAAGGCGATTTTTCGTTGGTGCAAAATACAAGCGGCCAAACATGGGGACTATCACTTATCAATAACAAATTACTATTAGGACACCACGAAGGTGCATTTTATGTAAACAATAATACAGCTACCTCCTTTTCAAGTAAACCCGGGTTTTGGAATTTTACGCCACTTGGCAATATGTCACCTGCTAGTATTGTTGTGGGCGGCACATATAGAGGCCTTACCATTTTTGACGCCAAAGCCAATCAACTCTTTCAAACACTTGATATTCCAAATTTTATAGAGTCATCTAGGTATGTAACCATCGATGCTGAAGAAAATATTTGGGTTTCACATCCTTATCATGGCGTCTATAAGATTGAAAAAAATATGGACGGGAAGTATACCACCAAACAATATCAGAAAAAAGAAGGGCTTCCTGCTTTACTGAATAATCATATCTATAAAATAAAAAATAGAATTGTCGTTGGTACAGAAAACGGCGTGTACGAGTACAACACAGAAAAAGATAAGTTTGAAACGGCATCAAGCTATACCTCTCTAATTGGCAACCAAAGTATTCGCTATTTAAAAGAAGACAAAGAAGGTAATATCTGGTTTATTCACGAAAAAGTATTGGGTGTCATTGACTACACAGGCAATCAACCTCAAGTCATTTACATTCCTGAACTAAATGCCAAAATGTTAAGTGGTTTTGAATATATATATGCCATTGATGGTAGTAATATTTTTTTAGGTGGTGAAAAAGGATTTTATCATATCAATTATGAAAAATATAAAAAGCTAGCACCTGCTTTAAACGTTCAAATAAGATCCGTGCATATTATTGACAACCTAGATAGTACTTTATTTGGTGGTTACTTTAAAAATGTAAACGAAAGTCAGGTTCAAGATGCATCAAATAAGCCGCAGGTTGCCTACCGTTTTAAAACCATGCATTTTGATTTTACATGCGTTGCATTTGGATTTCAAAATAATCTAGAATATAGTTATAGATTAAAAGGCTTTGAAAACAACTGGTCTGCGTGGACTAAAAGAACAGAAAAAGAGTATACCAATTTGGTGCCAGGCAGTTATACGTTTGAAGTAAAAGTTAGAAACAACCTAGGCAATGAATCAGCGGTGTCTAGCTACCAATTTACAATTGATGCGCCATGGTACCGAACCTTACTTGCCTATCTACTTTATTTTATTGCCATTGGATTTGGCGTTTATAGGCTTCATATTTACCAGCGTAAAAAATTTAAAGCGCAACAGCAAAAATATGAGCAGGAGCAACAGCGTTTGCGATACATCCACGAGCTAGAAATCAATAAATCAGAAAGTGATTTAGTAACGCTTCAAAATGAAAAGCTAGAAGTTGAAATCGAATATAAAAATTCTGAACTGGCTTCATCTGCGATGCACATTGTAAAAAAAGGCGAACTTCTAACCAAAGTTAAAAGTGAACTAGGCAGTATCATAAAAAAAATTGACAATGAATACGCAATTACCGAATTAAAAAAGATGGTAAAAGCACTCAATGAAGATGAAAATTTAGACCAAGAATGGGAATATTTTACCAAACATTTTGATAAAGTGCATTCTGACTTTATTGTCAAGCTTAAAGAAAAACATAGCAATATCAGTAACAACGAATTAAAGTTGTGCGCTTATTTAAGAATGAATTTATCTACTAAAGAAATTGCACAACTCATGAATATATCTGTTAGGGGCGTAGAAATTAGCAGGTATCGACTTCGCAAAAAACTAAACTTAGCAACTGACACCAATTTATTTGATTACCTGATTAGTATTGGATAATTCAAATATTTCATTGGGCCATGCAATGGTTTGGCCATTTGACAACCATGATGGCATAGCAGCGCCTCGGTCTTTTAATGTTTGTGTAAGCAAATTTGCAAGCGCTTTAGTTTTTGCATGTTCAATACCAGACAAGTCATGC
>JAOASV010000184.1:1208-2096 GCA_030158535.1 Sediminibacterium sp. | reverse complement strand
AATTATTAGAACTAGTTGAAATGGAAATCCGTGAGTTATTAACTTCATACGGTTTTGATGGTGACAACACCCCAATTATTCAAGGTTCTGCAACCGGAGCGCTTTCTGAAGATCCACAATGGGTTGGTAAGATTGACGAATTAATGTCTGCAGTTGATACTTATATCCCTCTTCCTCCACGTCCAGTTGATATGGCGTTCTTGATGTCAGTAGAAGATGTATTCTCGATCACAGGTCGTGGTACAGTTGCTACAGGTCGTATCGAGCGTGGTATCATCAAAGTAGGTGAAGGTGTTGAAATCGTTGGTTTGATGGATGCTCCTCTTACTTCTACAGTAACTGGTGTTGAGATGTTCAAAAAATTACTCGACGAAGGTCAAGCTGGTGATAACGCAGGTTTATTATTACGTGGTATTGAGAAAAAAGATATCCGTCGTGGTATGGTAATCTGTAAGCCAGGTTCTATTACTCCGCACACTGAATTTAAAGGTGAGGTTTACGTATTATCAAAAGAAGAAGGTGGACGTCATACTCCATTCTTTAACAAATACCGTCCACAATTCTACTTCCGTACTACAGACGTAACTGGTGAGTGTACACTTCCAGCTGGTACAGAAATGGTTATGCCTGGTGACAACACCAACTTAACTGTTAAATTAATCCAACCTATCGCAATGGAAAAGGGTCTTAAGTTTGCGATTCGTGAAGGTGGTAGAACAGTAGGTGCTGGTCAGGTAACTGAAATCATCAAATAAGCCAAAAGCGAAAGCTTTTAGCTGCAAGCAAATAGATTTTATTATATTTGCAAATAATTCTAAAAGCTGTTCCGCTACAAACGGAATAGCTTTTAGCTTTATACGGGCATGGTGCAACGGTAGCATACGGGTC
>JAOASV010000184.1:0-1198 GCA_030158535.1 Sediminibacterium sp. | reverse complement strand
AAAACCTTTGATCTGGGTTCGAATCCTAGTGCCCGTGCTAAGTTTTTATTTTATTAAATTATTAATTTGTTCTCATGAACAAGATCACAACTTACTTCAAAGAAAGTTACAATGAGTTACTAGAAAAAGTGACCTGGCCAACTTGGAATCAGTTGCAACAAAGTACGGTTATTGTACTTGTAGCTACTGTTATCATTACCGCAATGGTGTGGGTTATGGACTTTTCAAGCAACCAATTGCTGAAGTTGATTTATTCATTATTCAAGTAATCTAATCATGGAAGCATTAACAGATATTACAACCCCTGAAACCCCTGCAGTAGCAAAGCCAGAAACAAAATGGTATGTGCTTCGTGTAGTGAGTGGGAAGGAGCGTAAAGTAAAGGAATATCTAGATAAAGATATTTTAAGAAGTGGTTGGCAAGAGCTTATCAAGCAGATCTTTTTACCAATGGAAAAAGTGTACAAAGTACAAAATGGTAAAAAAGTAATGCGCGAGAAAAACTATTTTCCAGGTTATGTGATGATCGAAGTGCTTGACGGAAAATTAAATGATGACATGGTGATGCACATTAGCAATATCAGCAATGTGATGCACTTTTTAACAGATGGTAAGGGGTCAAAAGGAAACATTATTTCTTTACGTAAAAGTGAAGTCAATAAAATGTTAGGTAAGGTGGATGAAATGAATGATATGGGTGGAAGCATCAGCGAACCATTTATCATTGGTGAAACCATCAAAATTATTGAAGGTCCTTTCAACGACTTCAACGGTGTTATCGAAGAAGTAAACGAAGAGAAGAAAAAACTAAAAGTAACCGTTAAAATCTTTGGCCGTTCTACACCAGTAGAATTAAGCTACATGCAAGTTGAAAAACTTAGCTAATCAGGTTTCTAACGCACTGATAATGAATGTTATAAGGGCTATCCATTGGATAGCCCTTATTTTTTTGAAATTCCCTTGTTTTTTTGCTATTTAATTGTACCTTTGCTGCCCCAAAAGTTCTTTTTACGAAGAATGATTGACTTTGGGAGTAGGACCACGATGGTACTACGCTATAACCAATTAAATCAAAAAAAATGGCTAAAGAAATCACAGGCTATGTAAAGCTGCAGGTTAAAGGCGGTCAAGCCAATCCTGCACCTCCAGTAGGTCCGGCCCTTGGTTCTAAGGGTGTTAACATCATGGAGTTCTGTAA